>JABJGS010000036.1 GCA_018703155.1 Francisellaceae bacterium
GTTGTACAAAGAAATTATTAGGTTTATGTTTTAAACTTATTTTTTCAGACTTAGATGCAAGCCATACACAAAAACATTCCCGGATAAGTGATATGTAATATTGCATCTCCATAACTCTAATTGCTTGTTATATCTTCATTTACTACATATTAAACCTTTCTGATTTAAAACTGCCAAAGTAATCTCTTTTCTTTTAGGTAAATCTTCAATGCTGTCAATTAAAATATTAGCAACAAAGAACCAAGTGTAGCTTTTTAATATTACATACCTGATGTGTACCATTCATGTCCACTCCAATCAATTGTAGCGGCCCCTATTTTTGACTAAAGTTGATATTCGTCAGTATATTCCTCAAGCATAATATCTTGCAAAATATGATAGATTTCAACTGATAGCGGAATTTCACGATGGTGAATTTTACGCAAAAATACATTTTCACTAACGGTGTTATTTTTATACCTCCGCCTCCTGTCAGCCAAAAAGTAGTTATGTTTTCAACTGTAAACTGATTCCCATAGTCTAATACTTTAAAATATTTAGCATAATTATTTTCACCTATTCTTTTGGCAATAATTTGATAAAACCAAACGCATGAGAATGCATAAGCAGATTTTAAACTTTGATTTTTATTCCATACAGATAAAAAATGTTCCTCACCATTCCATTCAATAATTTTATAATGATTTATCAATAAATTCTCTTCAATCACAATAATGAGCTAATAATTTTGAATGTTGAGGCTGGCGTCAGAGGAGTTTTTGCTCGCTCAGAATTATAAATATAGCTAGTCTGCATGTTTGCCGACAAAATAACCATTGTGCCCCTAGCACTATATCTATTGAATATATCGGAAATTTCCGGATCATCTTTTGAATCTTCTATGGCTACACATAGCCATCATGATATAAAATAACAAGCTTATGTATAATGTTAATATTTTTCTTATATATAAAACTGCGATTCTTTTGCTTAAAAAGAAATAAACTATATTGTATGAAAGATTATATATTTCTTGGTGAGGAATACAAGTGAGTATTATTTATTATTAATAACAACAAAATGCTACTTTTGGGAAACAAGCTACATTAATATAACCTTATTGTGACAATGTTCAATTTTTTGATTCCACTTTGGCTTGATAATATATTTATGGCTAACTATCATCTTCAGATTTTTTTAAGTCAGCTTCACCCTTTTTACTTCTAAATTTTTTAAGCCTCATAAAAGTTGTTTGAAGTGGTGTCTCTTTACTTGCCCTATCCATTTCAACATATAATTCCTCCATAGAACTAATATTAAATCTACTTTCAATTTCACTTTCACATTTCTTCTTTATTTCTTCCTCTGCCTTTACTCTTTTTTTATTTTTTTCTAACATTCCCTTTGGTATTAACAATCTATTATGTAACTTAGAGTCTTTATGTTCATTCCAGTTTTTTGTTCTCTCTAAATTTTCTGTTTCAGAAAGTGACACATTAATTACCCCCTCAAATTTAGCACCGTCCAGGTTGTCATTTAAGCATTCCAATTTTGATAAAATGTCAGCATCACCATAAAAGTCACATTTATCAGGATCAATGCCATATTCAGGGGCTAATTTTTTAATTTTATCTAGAACGGAAATACCTAAAGTTTTCTCCAAAGAAATAAGGCCCGAGCAACCTTGAGAACTTATTTCCAATACATTATGGCAATATCCTTGTAAAAATTCACTTGCGATAATCTTCTCGAAATTATCATTATCATTCTCATTCTCATTTAAAGATAAACACCCTGGTAAACACCCATGCTCAATATAAAATATACGCATTGAATTAACAATCAAAGAAAGAGGACCTTCAAAATCACACCCATTAGAGCATCCCCCTATTCTTACCCCTATTGCTGAAAAGGTTAATTGTAAATATACAGCTTTATAAAAACTTGCATCTTCTTCATTAACATATGCCTCATACGCATCCAGCCCTAATTTTAAGGCTGGAACTTTATATTGCACACTCTCCTCATGTACAGCAGAAAGTAATTCTTGCATAGCTTTAACAGGTGACTTGGACTCCATTAGCTTTTTAAATTTCCCTTGATAGAACTCACCTTTAATTACAGGCTTATTGTCAACCATCACGCTTGTGCGAATTAACCTTATAAAGCTTTCATCAATAGTTTGCCTCAAAAAAGTATATTCTTTCTTATCTTGAGAAAATGGCACGCGCTTTTTGCTAATAAATGACCCACTAAACATTTCATGATTTGCAAAGCAAACACTAAATACAATTCTCTTGTTCTTAATTATATTATTTAAAAATTCATTAGCATCATGAACTAAAGTGTCCCTTTTAACAGTTTCGCTTAATTGTTCAATATTTCTTTCTAAAAAATGTGCCGCTTTAGCTCTATCTGCGAATGCTTCCCTTAATTTCATTACTGCTTTTATTATTATGTTTTTGGCAGCAACACTATCATCGTTTTTATGATGCACAGCTAGGTTTTGAATCAATACTGGTATAGTTATAACAGATTTGTCTTCACAGTGCCTTGCGATTCTGCGAAAAGGATAAATCAAATCAAATAGTATCGCTTGTTGAATATTTGTGATAGTTATTCGCAACTGTTCTTTTTCGTCTTTCAATTTCATAAAAGGAGTCGCTGTCCGTAAAAGACTAACTTTTCTTATTAATTTTAAATGTGATTGCTCCTGTGTGGATTTTTCATAAATACACATCATTACTCTATATCCATTACGAATCGAAGGGTAACATGCAAGATGTCCAGTTTGATTCCCCCAAAACTCACCTAAATTCAAGCTTTCTAGCGTTCCATTGTTTTTATTATTAACAAGCACTTTGTACAATCTATTTTTAACATTCACTGGAAGGCTTTTAAAATAATCTGGAGCATCTTTTATATTGTTTGCAATTAACTCTTCTCTATTCACCCAAACATCAATGAAAGCTGTTAATATTTTTTTCTCCCATGAATATAGCCTGAAAACCATCCTGGTTGCTTATCTTTAGGTAATTTTATTTTCAACCACTCATCTCGAGTCGTTTTATTAAATTTTGCAATTGGAGTATGCTCTATAGTATGCAGAAGGTCATGACTTATTCCATAAAAAATCTCTTTCTTATCAATGACATTTATCACATAGTCAATATTATCTTTATCTCTAAATAACCAGTTATATATATGCTCAGCATGAGCAAGATGATTGATAGCTTCAGCAATAGAAATGTTACTCTCAAGTGCAGATGTATGAAAATATTGTAATACACCTAATATTTTAGCTATCAATTCTTTAAGTTTTTCAGTATTAACATCCTTAACACCAATAAATTCTTTTATAATGTTATTTAGCCTGACTAAAGCTACGACTTTATATGATTTTGCCGCTTCTGAATATTCAATTATTAATCTTGCTGCAGCATAGTATGCACATGCTCTAGTTTTTATTGCTTTTTCTACTGACACAATCGAAATAGACATGAAGAAATACCCGTTATAGCTTTATGGTCATATTAAAACACCTTTCTAGTATCTATAAGTATAGCTTCGCCGACTTGATAAATTACTATAAACATAGCGAGCCTTACAATAAAAAAAATTCATGAAATATTGATAGCACTTACATACCCTGCTCTCATGCCTAAATAACAAATATGCTTAGGTAGAAGGGCTCATGTAGATTTAGGCCGTGCTGGTGACTCTTTAACATAAAGTCCGTCATCATTACTATCTCCCACCTCTGCGGCAGCATTTACTTGTGTAAAAGTGACAGACCTATTTGTACGCATAGGATCAAAATCTTGCTCTGGCTCCATCCCATCCAAGTCATAACTCAACGAATTATTTATAAAACATTTCATTTCTTTGAAAATGTCAGATATTTCTTGATAATTTTCTAGTCGCGCCCCGGTATATTTACCATTTGCCATATCAACATCTACCTTATCTTTAGCTTTATCTATCGCACCATTAATTTCTTCCTTATATTCCTCAAGCTCTGTTTTTAGAATTTGATTTTTATGAAACCCTTCATAATCTATGATGAAATTTGCCATACTAGTAAATACATTTCCTATTAAAGGAGGGAAAGAATGTATTCCTTCATATTTTTCTACTTTTAAAACAGAGGTTAGCTTATCTCCTAGTTTTATTATCTTGCTAATTTCATACATTATCCATACCTTATATTATCAATATTAAATTTGTTGTTATATATTTACGCCCCAGGCTTCTTGTTGTCTGATGGTTTGTCTAACTTTACTGTTGTATTAGGTTCTAGGTGCCCCTGGTGATGAACCTCTACTTTATCCGGTGGAATTCCATGTGGCTCTTCTTTTTTTAGTGGTGCCAACCTACTATTTTGGATGTGCCTGCTCTTTTCATTATGCTTAATTAAAGGATTTTTCACACTGATTTTTGTAGGCTGACACCCCTCATAAACAATTTCACCATCTGATTCAGGGTGCATTTCTTCCATACCGCCAACGGAAGCACTTGCATTATTAGTTGGGGTTGCACTACCCTCCTGCAAATTATCCATAATAAAGGCGCTATCATTTTGAGGATACATTTCATCGATAGCAAATTCCGGGTTATCGTTTGCAAAAGAGTTTGAATTTATTGCTTCTAAGACCTCAAGGGGTAGAGCTGGCAACGGATCAATATCTTTCAATTTCTTTTTTTGATTTTCTTTATATTCAGACGATGATTTTTTAGTTAACTCGTGAAAACTATTTACATTACTATTTATGCCTTCAGTACTCTGCCGTTCATTAATGCTATCTATTTCTTTTTTTAAATCCATCGAGAGAGCATTTTCACAGTACTCTTTAAAACTACCTCCTAGCATCTCTCTACATTGCTCTACAGAATTTCCAGTTTTTTTGCTATTAATCTCTGATAAATGTTCAATTATTTTATCATAGGCCGCAATGGTGTTGGGTTTTAGCAAGTTCTCCTTGCCATGCAAAATTTGTATTTTTATTAAATTTACCCATCCCATACTGAGTTCATTATTTTCATCATTGTCACTTCTTGCTTGCAAACAACTTGGATGTACATTAATTGTTTGAGTCAATAAATAATCAGGATCATGAAAAAAGAAATCCAAACATTGCTGCTCTGTATCAGTATGAAATATTTCACCTTTATACATATGATCCAGGGCACCAAAATCTTCTGAATCACCAGGATTAAATGATTCCTCTCCATGCTGAAACATATCTTTATTCATTAATATATTATTAGAACAGTTAATCAAATATGCGCCTATATGCATTTTCCCTTGAGAGGCGGTCCAACTACCATTTAAAAATTTTCTCAATGGATCAGGTTTGCCATCTTCTTTAGCCAAGCACTGAAATATCGCAAAAGCTTCATTATTTTTATATGGATCGTTTGTTATAATATCTCGACACTTTCTCACATCTCTATTGAATGCAATAAGTCCTGACAGCATACTAGCTTCACCAGTAATATATGTATTATGTGCTCGTAGAAATATTCCAGGGACTTCTGATGGAAGTCCAATATGCATTAAATCAAAATCACCTGTAACCGGATACCCAGAATTACCAGCCTGCACAAGCACAGGTTTACGAACACCATTAACAATTTGATCTACAGGGGCTCTATAATCAATTTTTTGAGGATTTTGTTCCACCCAACTTGTTAAAGCATCTGGAATATTTCCTGGGACACTATCATTGGCAGCTTCCCAATAATCTCCTTCTGGGATTGATTTAGATAATTTATTTAAATCAATTTCAAAGGTTCCACTAAACTCTTGATTTAAACCTTCAGGATATTTATATTGTAATATGCCGTTCCTCAAGCCAATTATTTCATATTTAGCAGGGTCTTCTTGTGAGTATTTTATTATATCTCTAATAGAGTCTGTTTCTTGTATAAAGTATTTTTCTGTTTCATGGCTAGGTATTTTCTCAAAAAAATTACCTTTATATTCTATAATCTCAGCCCCTCTAGCTTTTGCCTTAACTATTTCTTCTCCTTTTCTCTTTTTATATTCGACATCAACCTTTTTAACACACAGTCTACCATCTATATATTTTTGCTCACTGCCTAAATCATCTTTTTGATATTGAGCTCTTATTTCATCAGGAACTTCACTAGCATCAGGAGGAAATGCTCCATAGGAGTGATCCGTTAAATCAAAGCCTTTAGATTTACCATCTTTTACTCTAGTAAAACATTCATCTGCGGCTATATGACCTCTGCAAGGTGGCAAATTGCTGCTTTTCTGGTGAATTGCTGTTGGTTTTGGATCAAATTTCTCCCAAAACCTTTGATTTGGCTCATCTGCTATATCTGTGCCTCTAATTGACATAGGAGTATGAAGTGAACTTTTCAACAAAATATCAACGATCCGTGGTGGGATACCACTCTGTACTGTAGCCTCGGAGCCAATGAGGAATTTATGTTGGCGCTTAGGTTGATTTTCTGGAGCTGGCATTTTAAATGGTCCTAATATCATCAAATTATTTACCATTAGACATCAATTTTGTTAATAAAGTTCTGATCCGTGCAATCACACCTGCTACAGCAAGAAACCAATCAAGTTGAACAAAAAAACATAAGAATAGGAAATTATCAACCAACATATTCACAAAGATAGTACTTATGACTAATTAAAACTTAATAATTTGATAGCAAAAGAAATTTAGATTGGAAATATATAATTAAGATTTTTTAAACCTTTAAATGTCTCAATTTAAAATAAACTAATATTTAGCTTACATTACACTCATACTGAAACAATTTTGATTGGTCATTTTCATTATCAGATAAGAATGAAAATAATTTTTCAATATTAAGACCATACTTGAAAACTAAGCGAAATACCTGGTTAGAGGTACCAGGTTTTTTATATTTAGGTATATTCCACCCCTTACTGAGTAATTTTTCATATAAAGAATTATTATCATTTTCATATAACAATCCTGGCAATTGCTCATGGTTTGATATTGGAAGATCTAAATTGAAATAATCTTTCATGATTTCATGTATATGATATGCATTATCATAGTGCCCGCGAACAATATCTCTATATCCTGAGATACCCAACATCATTATATTGAAATAAAATTGTAACAGCGGCATAAAGCCATATGAGAATCTAATGCTTTCATGTGATGAGTCACCACCAAAATAATTATATTTGCTAGTATACAAAGATTTCCGACAAATGAGATAACCTAAACCTGGCTGTACAATCCCATATTTGTGCACAGAAACATTCATACTCATAACATTATCAAGTCGAAAATCCCAAGGTTTAGTTTCAATAAACGGGGCAACAAACCCACCTATCGCTGCATCAACATGTAAACCAATATCATTATAGTTATTTAACATTAAATCTAATTCACTCACTGCATCAAACATTAACGTTGTTGGACTGCCCAGTGTCGCCACAACAAGCTTAGTTTGATCATCAATAACATTAGCAACAGAATCTATACAAATCTTACCATCTGCCCCTATAGGGACTCTATTCAAAGATACCCCAATGACTTTTGCTATATGTGACCACGATATATGACTAGACTCAGATACAATGATATTGCACTCATCTTGATATTCTTGTTTTAAATTACTTAATGTAAGCATTATTGCTTCTGATGAGCCACTTGTTGCTAGAACTGAAGCGTCCTCTTCAGCGTGCACAAGCTCTAACATAAATTTTGCACAATAATTTTTTATTTTTGCAATTTCTGGGTATGCTTTCTGATTAATCGCATTAATATGTGAATAGTCACTAGCATTAAATTCTGGATTATTAAAAACCGCTAAACTATTAAATGCACCAAGGTCTTGAGAATATCTCTCTTTAAGTAACTGTAGATCAAGATGCATTGGCAACTAGTCTCTAATTTTATATAGAAAGGAATTTTGCTATACCTAAAACAATAGGTACTAACAATAAAGTCTTACACACCATTTTAATTATTTTAGTAAGATCAGCACCTGGAGCAACTATACTATTTTTCAAACAAACCTCCATGTAAGCCAACCTCTTGGTTTTCACAAAAGCTCTAAGTATTTGTTCAGCTACCGGTGTGCTTATTCCAAACATAGGATTCTCATGGATTGTTATATCAGGAAAAAAGTTACCCTCAATAATAACTCCTCTAGATTTTGTTAGTGGAATAGCGATATCCTCACATACCACATCAAAACCGACCAATCTAAGACCGAGAACTCTGGCGGCACTAACCATAAGGCGTATATTTTCAGGACATATAATATTTTTGTCTAGACCTTTCATCGTGCCACCAACAGTAGAATTACATTTATATTGGAGCATTATGATTTCATCTATTTTAGGAATATATTCCATCTCAAGACTCTGTGTACTCAGACAAATCTCTAACTCTTGATCTATTTTAATCGGTCCCAGACTTACACCATCTATTTTTTTTCTTTGTTGATTACTTAAATTAATCAATTTAAGAATGTTGCATCTCCCATCACCAACAACTTTTGCTGGATCTCTCCGAGTAATAGCAATTACTTTATCATCTAGAACCAAAACACGATATGATGTTAAATTAGAATAAAATTTTTCAATAAGAATGTTTTCATGAAAACTTATACTCTTATCTAAATAGGTAGTAAGTTCACCTAGGTCACGAATATTACAAACAACATCTTTTCCTGAAGAGGTATTAGATACTGGCTTCGCCACAACAGGATACTTCACCCCTGAAAAATCACTCTTTTTATTTAGATACTCTTCTTTGCCAACAATAAAAGCTTCTGGTACAGGAATTCCTTTAGAGTGTAATATAAGATTAGCGGAATATTTATTGTTAAATAACGAACAATTACATGCTACGTTTAATGGCGTAGTCCCATTTCTAATATAATATATCCTGCCAGAATAATTTAACCCAAACCCTTGCTTCATCCCGATAGGATCAACATCAAGTCCTATTTTTTTTGCTGCATTGAAGTAATATATATCTCGTTTATCCATAGCAACCATTTTAATACAAACTCCATTATAATTACCAGCACAAATGCTGCCAATTGCATGCTAAGTTATTGATTTATTTTCAAGAAAATATTCAGTATGAATGAAAGCAATCGCCCTGCGAACCTTTGACGTTAATTTTGGGTTACATAAAAAAGCAAGACGATCTTAAACTTATTTTAGCACATATTATAAATTTTCAAATTTTTTATGTATTAAAGAAATTTATTATGTTATTGCTTGCATGTTTTGCCATGTTATAGCGACACTCTATCGTTGAAGTTCCAATGTGTGGAACAATTAAACAATTATCTAATTTTTGTAATGGATGTCCAATCAATGGCTCAGGATCAGTTACATCTAGTAGTGCTGCTTGGATAGTTTTATTCGTTAGTGCCAGCACCAGTGAGTCAGTGTTAACTATACTGCCTCGGCTTAAATTTAAGAGTATTGCATCATCTTTCATTAATTCAAATTCTTTACTTGCAATCATACCGCACGTCTGTGATGTTTTAGGTACGTTTAGTGAAATAATATCACTAGTTTTCAACAATAACTCTAAATCAACTTGATTGGCAGAAAAATTTTGCTGTTCGCTTGTGCTAACCTTACGTCTAGTGTGAAAAATTACTTGCATACCAAAAGCTACTGCTCGCTTAGCTATTGCTTGACCAATTCGACCAAACCCAATTATACCCAATTTTTTCCCATTAAGTTCATTGCCTAGGAACAGCATCGGTTCCCACACTTTCCATTTATTGTCCTGTACATAACTACTTGCTGCAGGAATCTTCCTAATATAGGTCAACAATAAAGCCATAGCTAAGTCAGCAGTACTATCTGTTACTACATCTGGCGTATTAGCAATTTTTATTTTATGAAGTTTAGCTGCAGACAAATCTATATTATCTGTTCCTATAGCAAAATTTGATATTATTTTAGTTCTCACTGCCTTAGGAAAAACATCTTGAGTGAAAATATTATTAAGCATAGATAATATAGCATCGTATTCAAGTAATGCTGTAGTTAGTTCCAGCTTGTCAAGGTGTGCACCAGTATGTATTGTCACACTGAAATTTTTGGATAGCATCTCGTAAGCAACACTTGGTATAGCACTAGTTATTAATACTTTTTTTATCATTTTATGTTTCTTTTGCTTGCCTATAATGATTAACCACATACCCAAACAGCCAAAGTTTAACAGATATTATCACTATGGTTGGTCCACTTGGCCAATCAAAATATAATGACATTATTAAACCTAAAACTACGGAAATCACACCAAACACACTAGCCATTATTGCCATTTGCTCTGGCGTCTTTGAAAAAAATCTACTTGTAGCGCTTGGTATAATGAGCATAGCAGTAATAAGCAATACCCCGACTAATCGCATACCGATACCAATAGTTGCAACAACTAAAAGCAAGTAAGTAATATTAGCTAGCTTTACATTTATCCCGGAAATACTAGCTAACTGTCTATTTAATGATATTGCAATAAATTTACGCCAATGGGCCATAGTAATAACTAACATAAGACTATTAATAACTAATATCCATATTGTCTCATTTTCTGTAACTGATAAGATGTCACCATATAAATATCCAAGCAAATCTACTCGAAATGGCACCAAAGAAGTTGAAACTATAATACCTATAGCTAAAGATGCCTGGGAAATAATTCCTAAAATAGCATCTGATCCTAAAATTTTTCCTTGATCATCTTGTGCAACTAAGACTGCTATTACAAAACCTACTAAGCCTACTCCAATAATAGGGCTAGTCTGTAACCATAGGGCTAAACTAACACCCATCAATGATGAGTGTGCAATGGTATCTCCGACAAATGACATTCGTCGCCAAATCATGAAAATTCCTAAGGGCCCTGCTATTATCGCAATTGCAATGCCTGCTATTGCTGGATGCAATAGAAATTCTATATCAGTCATCACCAGTTACCTCACCATTAAAGTGATGCACATGATCATGGTTATGTACGTACATTGAAATACTGGCAGAATCGATACCAAATGTTCTTAAATATTCTGGTTGTTTTTGAATTTCCTCTGGTGCTCCATGACAACATATATGTTTATTCAAACATATAACTTCATCCGTACCTTGCATAACTAAATGCAAATCATGAGAAATCATAAAAATTCCCAATTTATACTTAGCCTTTACAAGCTTCATTAATTCATACAATTCAGCTTGAGCGGATATATCCATACCTTGAGCAGGCTCATCTAAAACCAATAAATCAGGTTGATTCATTAGAGCTTGAGCGATAAGTACTCTTTGCATTTCCCCACCAGATAGATTATATAATGATAGGCCTAAAAGTCTGTTTAACTTTAATAGCTCAGTAGTCTCAACATATATTTTCTCATTGAATTTACCATATAGCTGTAAAAACCTCGCAACAGTAATCGGAATCAATTTATCAACATGAAAATTTTGAGGCACATAGCCCAACTTGATCCCAGGTTTTTTATAAACTTCACCAGATGTTGGCGCCAACAGTCCTAAAATTATTCTAGCTACTGTAGATTTTCCAGCTCCATTAGGACCAATTAACGTTAAAATTCTGTTTGATACAATATCAAAATTAATACAATCAAGAATTTTTTTGTTCTGGCACACCATGGAAATATTTGTTAATCTAACTAAATTAGTATGCTCTTGCACATCAACCCCACTGTGGTAGACTCAAGCAGGTTTAATCCATGCTAAGGTGTTTATACTCATGATAAGAAGAAAAATTTACCATACTTTACTTATCCTAGCATTTACCATCAGCCATATCTGCTTTGCTTCTGATGATTTAAGGATAATAACAACTATAAAGCCCTTTTACAATTTAGTTTCCTCAATAAGTAATGGGATCTCGTCACCGACAGCGATTCTATTAAATAACGCCTGTCCACACGACTACGCTTTAAAGCCTTCTGATATTAAGAAACTAAATCAAGCAAATTTAGTTATTTGGGGAGGAAACTCAATAGAGCCATTTATGGAAAAGGCTATTAACAAACTACCTCAAGACGTTACCGTAATTGACTTATCAAAAATAGATGGGATCCATCTACTGCCAAATCGATCTACTCATTCTCATAGCCATGGCGAGCATGGTCATAGCCATAACCATGGAGATCATGGCGATAGCTACGATCCACACTACTGGCTTTCACCTCAAAACGCTAAAGTGATTTTAAAACATATTGCCAAAATCATAAAACAACATAATCCTAGCTATGAGCGATACGTTGAAGACAATTTAAAGACGGCTACAAACAACATAGATTATGCCGTTAAATACATAAAAAACAATTTAACTACAAGACAAATAGAGCCATTTCTAACATTTCATGATGCCTATCAATACTTTGAGGAATCATTTTCTATCAAATACTGGGGCAGCATAACAATTAATCCTGAAAGCCCACCAACAGCAAAACACTTACAAAATATCCATTCAATGATAAAAAATGAAAAAATAATGTGTATTTATGCAGAGCCACAGTTTTCAGCAAAAATTATTAATAGTTTGAAAACTAAGTTTCCTAAAATTGAATATTTAACCTTAGATCCTATGGGTAATAACAAGGATATAGGTCCTAATGGATATATTGCTCTACTAGAATCTTTAACTGATGGTTATATGGCTTGTAGCACTAAGCGCCAAAGCTGAAAATAAAATAATCCCTATTTGGTTATTATATAAAAAAGCCGTAAAACAAAGACTAGATTCTTTAGTTTTATACTTTGAAAAAATATATCGCCACCAATAAGCAATTGCTGCACACAAACCACCATAAAAAATCATATCAACACGAGCCGTAAGTGCAAATAACATTAGTAAAATAAAAAAAAGACAATATAATACGGTTACAATTTTCACATCATAACGGCCAAAAGCTATTGCACTTGATTTTATCCCTATCTTTAAATCATCTTTTTTGTCGACCATAGCATAAATGGTATCGTAAGCGATGATCCAACATATAGTTGCGGCCCATAGATAGATTCCAGAAGCAGGAATTTTGCCCAAAATTTCATAATATGCCATTGGTATTGACCAAGAAAAAGCCAAGCTTAAAATAATTTGCGGACAACTAAGCCAACGTTTTGTCCATGGATAGAGTACAGCTAGAAATAATGCTCCAAATGAGAGAAATATGGTCCCTAGCTTCAAAGTAAGCACTAGCCCCAAGGCTACAAATAAAAATATTATGAATAAACTCCAGGCATGAGTAATTGGTATACGCCCAGAGGTTAATGGTCTATTTTTAGTTCGCTCCACATGCACATCAATTTTTATATCAGCAATATCATTGATTATACAGCCAGCTGATCGCATCACAAAAACTCCTAAAGAGAAGATAATGAGCAGACGATATTCAGGAAGACCTCCTTGGGCTGCAAATAATGCTAACAGGCACGGCCATAATAGGAGCAAAGTACCAATAGGTTTATCTGCTCTAATTAATTGCAGGTATTGCGAATAAAATATTTTTGTATTTGTATTAACCAATCTTAACTCTTTTACCTTTAGGTGCTATCAGGAATTCTTCATGATAATTATTTGTAAATGCAGCAAGTATTTTTCTTGCCAACATCAGCAGAGTCTACAGCATCAAGTTCAGCCACATGCAAACAATACCTATGCAGCAACAAATTTGCCCTCCCGATTGTGCAACCATCTCTAGTGTGTTTTGGCATACACCTTACTCCTTTTCAGCATTATTCTTTTTCATTGGATTTTTCAGCACCACAACCCCAGAGCCGATAAATATCGAGAATAACACAAAACACATTCCTGCGGCATCGTACATAGTAAATGATTCACCCATTAATGATATAGCTCCAATAGTCGTAGCTATTGGCATAATACCAGTGAATATAGCGGCTACACTAGCTGGAACTTTTGTTACCCCTGCAGTCCACAAGTAAAAAAACAGATAAGATAAAAATCCAGTTGCCACCATTTTTGTTAAGTTGTCTGAGTTAATTTCAACTAAATTATCAAATCCAATGTAATAAAACCAAAAAGGCAAAAATACTACAGTACTAATTATATTTATAGCTAAAGCTTGAACTAATGGATTGACCACATTGCCAAGTTTTTTCGCAAGTACCGTATACAAAGCTTCAGGCACCATAGATAAAATTATTAAAAAACCACCCAACATCGCATTCTTTGCATGGCTGCCATCACCAGCAGAATCAAGATGAAGTACTATTATACCAACGATCGCTAGCATAATGGCAAAGATTCTCTGCCCACCAATTCGTTCTTTCAAAATAAAGTAAGATAGTATTGCTAAAATAGCTGGTAAAGTACTTGTTAAAATTCCAGCCATTGTTGCAGTGGTATAACGCAACCCTGCTAACATGATTAAATTAAAAAAGATTCCACCACATAGAGATTGTGCAACTAAAACAGCCCACTGTTTTTTGTTTAACTTTAGCGCATAGTCACTAGCACATCCACGTAAGTGTTTATATAACAAAGCCGGTATAAAATTAATGATTAAAAACATACTACAAAATATAAATCTAGCTTCAACTTGTGTTAACACAGATACATCATCTTGCATCAACTGCTTTCCAACAACAACAGATACCCCCACGCCTATTTGCGCAACAATCATCTGTACAAAACCCAAGTATTTTTGGTTCATTAGCCTTTGGAACTCCAGCACCTGCTTATTAATGTAGGATAGCAAATAATTATAATGTGAACCCAAAGTCCTTACAAGTACTCTGTCACATAGGAATATTACCTATCTATTAATAAGAACACCACCTATTAATTTCAATCATTACTTATAGGTCTGTGCTAAATCCTGGACCTATATGCTCAATACTCGGTACAGCTTCAGTTTCCATACTTGCAACGGGGTAAGAACAATAGTCAGATGCATAATAGCCACTAGGTCTATGGTTACCACTAATGCCTACTCCACCAAAAGGTGCCATTCCACTAGCCCCGGTCAGTGGCTTATTCCAATTAACAATGCCAGCTCGAATTCTCTCAAAAAATATTTTGTGTATACTAGCATCTTGAGTAATTATACCTGCTGATAATCCATATTTTGTGTTATTAGCGACAGTTATAGCAGCATCCATATTTTTCACTCTTATAACTTTTAATAAAGGTCCAAATATTTCAATATCTTCTAAGTTATCAATTGGTGTTACATCAACAATCCCAGGTGTAATAAAAGGTTTATTATCTTCTAAACGTTTTATTGGAACTAGAACCTTAGCTCCACTTTCTTTTAAATTTTGATAGTGTGATACAACCTTTTCTGTAGCTTCCATCGAAATTAACGGTCCAATAAATGGTTTTGGCTCAGAAAAAGCATCACCAATTATGATTTTTTTTGTAAGAATTATCAGCTCTTCTATTAATTGCTCTGAGTATTCTGATTCCACAATAATCAGACGACGAGCACAGGTACAACGTTGTCCTGCAGTTATAAAGGCAGACTGTACAATACAATACGCACTAGCACTAAGATCAGAACTATCATTGAAAATTAAAGGGTTATTACCTCCCATTTCTAACGCTATCATACGATGCGGATATTTAGCCATACTATTTTGTAATTGCAAACCTACGTTAGAACTTCCAGTAAATAAAATACCGTCAACTTGTGCATTTTCATTTAATGCAACTCCAACATCACTGTAGCCTTGTACTAAATTAATTACGCCTTTTGGTAAATCAGCCTCACTCCAAATAGCAGTGATAAATTCACCAACGCCTGGTACTAGCTCACTAGGTTTGAAAACAATTGTATTACCTGCTAATAATGCCGGGATAATATGTCCATGAGGTAGATGTGCAGGAAAATTAAATGGTCCAAATATAGCAAGCACCCCATGTGGTTTATGCCTTGTATACAAGTTAGTATTATTCTTAAGCTCTTGATGTTGTGTGCCACAGCGTTCTTCATAGGCCAGTAAAGCTGCTTTAAATTTCCCTATCATCCCTATAACTTCAGTTTTAGATTCCCAGTGTGGCTTTCCAGTTTCTTGTGAAATCAATTTCGCCAGAGCTTCCTGATGCACTCCGAGCAATTCAGTGTAACGCTCTATATACGAACATCTTTGTAGATAAGGTAGGTTTGCCCAAGATGGCAATGCTACTCTAGCACTACGAACAGCTTCATCTATCTGTTCTCGTGTGGCAGAATTTCCTTGATATATTTCTTCTAATGTCGATGGGTTAGTGGAAATTATAGATTTACCTCCGCCCAAACACCATTTGCCATTTATATAATTTTTTTCAGAAATCATTTATCTACCACCTTCAGTCCATATTCAATATGTATACATAATCACCAATCGCCACTTTCAATAAATCAGCCGAAATATTATCTAGAGTAACCTCATTAATATGATTTTGTTTTCCACATGCGAGTGTCAAAGCAAATTCATCTTGGTGTGATGCGACAATCATCTTTTCATTAACACTATTAACAATGTTGCTAACTACAACCTGTTTAGTTGCATTAACTGTCTTTATATTTCCAAGATCAGCCTGTACCACAGGTCCTCCATCAAAAATATCTATATAATCGTTAAAATAAAATCCTTCTTGTTCTAAAAGATTCATAGCTCTATGTGATTCCACATGTGGAACACCTATTACATTAGCCGCCTCATCTTTGAGCAAATCTATATAAATTGGTTCTCTGGGCAACAAATCAGAAATAAACTGTTTATTTGTTGTTGCCGATAGCAAGTCAGCTTCGATAAAATCAATATCAAAAAATTTGCTACATATGCAATCCCAAAATGGTGATTGCCCATTTTTATCACTTACACCACGGATTTCAGCAATAACTTTTTCATTGAAATTTTCAGCAAACATAGCCATAAGCATGAATCGTGATCTTGATAAACATTCTCCCCTCCGATGCCCACGGAATTTAGGATGTAAATATAATGATACTAACTCTGATGCTCCTTGAAAATTATTAACCATATGCAATGTTTTATGCTCAATACTTTTGCCTAGAGATTCACATACTTGGCATACAGTATTAATTTTAAAATTATAAAATGGTGATGCCTTCCCAATTTTAGCTTCAATGCCAGAAAACCCTATCATCTTTCCAGTTGATATATCTTCTAATACTAATAGATATAATGGTTCTTCTTTTTCTATTCCAGCAAAGCTATTGACTGCTCGTTGTATTTTTGCTTCTACAAACGCATTATCTTTGGGGAAAGAAGTAAATCCATAACCAATTTCATTAGCCAAATCCCAGATCTGCCCAAAATCATTTGCCCGTACAGGGCGAACAAGAAAAGTTTCAGACGAAATCATCACTTACATCCTTATATATTTAATCCAGCCACAACATATTTTTCTTTAATGAGATTGCTCTTATTTACACCCATTCCCAATAAATATGCAGAAGCTTCTTCTACCATTTTGGGGTGCCCGCATAAATAAAATTTATCTTCACTCACATTCACATCTATAGTTTTTAGTTTATTTTGCACATAACCATTAAAAGAATCACTTTGTGTCTTATCGTGACGGCTATAGCATTTAGTAAGGTTACAATCATCAAGGTTCACTCCAAAATCTCTGGCCAAATTTTCACATATAGAATCATTAGGTCCTCGACATCCAAAAATCATCTCTAAATCAGCACCCTTAAAAACACCAGATTTAATCATAGATATAAATGGGCCAATTCCTGTGCCAGTAGCAACACCGATATATTTACCTGCGGCCGGTATATTTACTACAAATCTACCTAAAGGCCCGACAGCGTGAACACTATGACCAATTTGTAAATTTTTAAAATATTCACTTGCAATACCCCCTTGAAAATATGTATAAATAATTTCAAAATCAGCACCAGGTCTGTTAACTAAACTGTAGCTACGCCGTAATACCTTGCCTTCTGTTTGTGGAATAAAAATAGAAATAAATTGCCCAGGAATAAAGTCAAAAATATTTGGCTCAACCAAAGTAAATTTCAAACTATATACTCGTGGAGTTATAGATTTTTTTTCAATTAACTTTAATAATAATTTATTGTTTACCAAGGCAGGCCTCTATTAGCTATCGCAACCAAAATACCCAATGTTAATTTAGCTCGTTCAGTCAAACTTGATACCATTAAATATTCCTTATCACTGTGTATGCAGCCACCTTTAACACCTAAAGTGTCAATATTAACCAACCCTGCACTAGCTAAATTATTACCATCACAACAGCCTCCTGTTGCTTGCCAACTAATTTTTTCTCCTATTTCAGCTCCAACCTCTCTAACAAAATTATATAGCTGCTCATGCTTGGCATCAAAAGTTTTTGGCAATCTGGTAAACTTGCCATGTAAAGTAAATGTTACACCATCGATCTCTTCACTAACAATGTTATCCAATCGATCTTTTAACCACAATTGGTCACTGGTCTCCTCAAGGCGGACATCTAAAAAGCAAGTACAAGTATCAGCAACTACATTTACAGCACTGCCACCCTTTATAACCCCTGCATTTATGGTTAATCCTTGTCGTTGATTATTTAAAGAACCTATTTTGCCAATTAGCTTTGCCATTGCATAAATAGCACTTTTACCACTAGCAAAATCACGCCCCGCATGAGCAGCTAAACCTTTGGCAACTATAGTAAATTTACCACTTCCCTTCCTAGCCCCAGCTAAAGTACCACTATCATTTATTGCTGGCTCATACACCAATCCAAGATCATGTTTTCTTGCAAACTGATCAATATATTTTGCCGATCCAGGAGAACCAATCTCTTCATCAGGAGTTAAAAGTACTTGCCAACCAATTTTTTCTGCTAATGGATGCCTCTCAAAATGTTTTAATGCCCAAAGCATTACGGCAATACCTCCTTTCATATCTGTAACCCCTGGGCCACACAATTTATTTGGCTCAAGCTCAATTACATTCTGAAAATTTGAATTCAGAGGAAAAACTGTATCCATATGTCCAACAAAAAGTATTGTTAACGGTGCATCTAGTCTTTTAGTGAATGATAAAACAGGGCCTAATGGAGAGTTAATTACCTCGCCATCTAAACTAATAATACTCGCGTCCTCACATGTTAATCGCTCTAGCTTGGCATCAAGTAAAGCAAAGTCTTTTTCCATCATGTCAGCAACATTTTGTACTCCATCAGAATTATATGAGCCAGAATTAATATTAGCCCATTCAATCGTGGTAGCACGCATATCTGCAAGCTCATCATCTACTGCGTTTAATTCGTTCTCTGTTAACAAGGTAGCCTCCTAACAACCAAAAACTATTGGCACTGTCCCTCAAAGTACATTAGTTACACCGTCTTGTACAAGCCAACGGTGGACAATATGTTTTACAAGATCTGGGTCACTCTTACTAACTAGATCAGCCAGGTTGCGCACCTCAGGCAATAGATCTATATCTACGCTTAAATCAGCCACCTTGAAGTCAGGCATCCCTGTTTGCTTGGTACCAAATAATTCCCCAGGACCTCGCAATTCCAGGTCAAATTCAGCTATTTTAAAACCATCTTGATGTTTGCGCATAATATCTAATCGCAATCTGGCATTTTCACTTAACGGATCTTGATATAATAAAATACAATAACTCTCATCATAACCTCTACCAACTCTTCCTCGTAATTGATGTAACTGTGACAGTCCCATACGCTCAGGGTTTTCGATGACCATTAATGTTGCATTTGGAACATCAACCCCAACTTCAATTACTGTAGTAGCACATAGAATATCAAGTTCTTTATTTTTGAATTTATTCATTATATTTTCTTTTTTATCATTATCAATTTTACCATGTAGTAGCGCTACAGATAATGGTGATAATTTTTGCTCTAATTCCTTTACTACTATTTCTACTGCTTGCCCGGTCAACACTTCCGATTCATCAATAAAAGGACAGACCCAATAGATTTGTTGACCTTTATTACAGAGCTCTTTTACTTTGTTAATCACCTCATCACGACGTGTATTAGATAACGCAATAGTTTTAATGGCTTTTCTAGTTGGCGGCACTTCATCAATGGTAGAACAATCCAAATCTGCATAAAATATTAAGGCCAATGTTCTTGGTATCGGAGTAGCTGTCATTACTAAAAGGTGTGGCACTCGCTCATTATAACTACCTTTGCTTAATAAGCGCTCTCTTTGCTCAACTCCAAATTTATGTTGTTCATCCACTATGACTAAAGATAATTTATTAAAGATTACTTTATCTTGAAACAAAGCATGCGTGCCAATAATAATGTCAAACATCCCCATTGCAATATTTTCAAGCATATCTTTTTGTTGCTTAGCATTAAGGCTACCAGTATATAACGCTACTTTAATGTTGAATTTTTTAGCCCAATTACTAAAGTTCTCATAATGCTGTATTGACAAAATTTCTGTTGGCGCCATAACTGCCACCTGTGTTGCACAATCTACTGCCATTAATGCTGCAAACATAGCTACTACTGTTTTGCCAGACCCAACATCACCTTGAACTAAGCGCATCATAGGCTGCGACTGCTTGATATCGTTAAATATTTCACCTATTACTTTTTGCTGCGCATTAGTTAAAGTAAAAGGCAACATATCTATAAATTGTGTTTTCATCGTGTTATTTATCGGAATTTCAATACCTTGTTTTTTGTTAGCAAAACTCTTCACTGACCTATGAGCTAAATGATGCGCTAACATTTCTTCTAATGCCAAACGTTTTTTATACTTTGTTAAATCCATACCAGCATCAGGAAAATGCAATTTCATAATTGCCTGTTGATACGTTACTTTTGTTTTAGCAAAAATATTGTCTATTTTTGTATTATTTTCTTGCTCTTGGTAGCCATCAATAGCCTGCCGTATTAATTTTATAATTGTTTTTTGATTTAACCCTGCTGTTGTACCATATACAGGAGTGAGACTAGTATCCACAGCTAAAGTGCTAGACTCTGTATAGATAATATATTCTGGGTGAGCCATATACTTGCTGCTTCCATAATATTGTATTTTCCCAAAACACCTGATTTTGCTGCCCATAACAAATCGTTTATCTTGGTAGGGATAATACTTAAACCATCTTATCGTAATACTACCTGTATCATCCTCAATTTCAACTGTCATTGAAGGGCGAGGCTTACCAGTTATTTTCACATAGAGGATCCTGCCATCTATTAAGGCATGATCTTCTAGTATTAACTGGCTAATTGGCACTATTTTTGTTTTATCTAAGTAACGCCTGGGAAAGTGCATAGTTAAATCAGCAATACTTAAAATACGTAAAGATTTAAGCTTTTCTATTAGCTTGGGTCCAACACCTTTTAAAGATAAAAGATTACTTTTTTCCATATTTCTTGACACCACTATAACAATAGCATTAGCATACCTATCTGGCAGGGGTGCCCCTCATATTGTGGGCTGAGATTATACCCTAATTACCTGATCTGGATCATACCAGCGTAGGAAGCATATTATGAATTCTGATAATAACATATCTTTACTTGGTCATCTATCCCACCTAGATTACACTGTCGTGATTATATCTATTCTTATTACTATCAGTAGTTCCTGCTTAGCTTGTAATAAAAAAAAGTAGACTCTTTCAAATTAGAGTATTTGGTTATGGGTAGATCATTAACATTACCCTTTTTTATTGCAACCTTAGTATCTACTTGGTACGGCGGCATTCTTGGCGTTACCCAGATATCCTATCAACATGGAATTTTTAATTTTTTTACCCAAGGTGTATGTTGGTATATATCATACCTGTTATTCATCGTCCTTATGATAAAAAAAATAAGGAAAGGTTTGCCAATATCTTTAGTAGATATAGTGAAAAAAAATTTAGATCAACGCTCGGCATGTGTCGCAGCTATTTTTATTTTCTTTAAAACCTTACCCATTACCTATGCAATTAGCTTAGGAATAGTCATAAAGATGTTTTTCAACTTAGAACTAGAGTTTTGTATAGCCATTGGAGCAATATTTGTTGCTGGATACTCATTTTGGGGTGGCTTTCGTGCCGTTGTATATTCAGATGTAATTCAATTTGTCTTTATGTATTTAGGAATATTTTCTTTAGTCGTTTGTTCTGTATGTAAATTTGGCGGCCTTGAATTCCTTCAAGCTAATCTACCAGCATCACATTTTAAAATAACTGGAGATTTTAATATTAGTGACACCTTTCTATGGTTTTTTATTGCCTGCTCGGTAACTTTCATTAACCCAGCATTTTATCAGCGAGTATTGGCTGCAAAAAGTGATAGAACTGCTATTTATGGCATAGCTATATCTATCTTTATTTGGTGTGGATTTGATATTTGTACAACTATGTGTGGATTATATGCTAGAGCAGTCATTGGTCCAAATAAACCTCAGGAAGCATTTTTGTTATATGCAATGAACACACTTCCTGATGGATTTAAAGGATTACTGCTAGCTAGCATTCTCGCCACCATTTTATCCACCTATGATTCATTTCTAATTATTGCACGCAGTATTATAATGTTTGATATTCCTAAATTAAATAAATTAACATTAACAACACGCCAACTAATATCTCTTATTATTACCCTGGCTATTTTAGTCAGCATCGCCTGTCTGTTTAAAGGTAATATTTTATTAGTTTGGAAGTTTTTCAAAAGTTATTTTTCTGCATGCATTTTACTCCCTGTGCTTTTTGCAATTCTCTTACCTCAATACATCAATGATGTATCCTTTATTAGCACATGTATTATTAGCTGTATTTGCATGGGAGCTTGGGATTACCTAGCTTTAGATAAATTCCTCGGCTCTTACTATATAGGCACAATAATTAGTATTTTCAGCATAATTATTCACTACATAATGAATTCATCTCAAAAAAACAGTAAATATATACATCAACCCAAGTATCTAGCCAAGTATCTAGCCAACTAAGTTGCAATAGTGTGTATATTTTGTTAAAATATGCACATCGTATTCTGATAATATACTTATGCAAAATATAAAACTTAACTTTTGTGATGCCATCATACACCCTGGAGAGTCTGTCAATCTTGCACTTCCTCTTCCGGAGCAATATTCATGCTCCCCACTGTACATGCCTATTAAAGTTATGCATGGAAAAAAGAAAGGGCCCTGTATTGTTATTTTCTCCACCATAAATGGTGATGAGCTAAATGGCTTGGAAATTGCAAATCGCATCATGAAAATATTAGATCCTGGTGAAATACAGGGCACAGTAATTGCTATACCGGTATTAAACGTATATGGACTTACACATTTCCCATCGAGACTCCCCACTGGAAACAGCTTATCTAACTGCTTTCCTGGTAGCGAACAGGGCTCTTTTGGTGAACGCATGGCCTACCTTTTTACTAATGAAATTTTAAAAAAGGCTGACTACTGCATCGAATTGCAAACTGGCGAACTTAACCATAATATTTTACCACAAATTTACTGCAACTTTGAAAATGCCATGGCAAAAAAACTTGCCAGAGCATTTAAAACACCAGTAGTAACCAATGTAAATCTTAAAAGTAACAAGCTAAGACAAACCACGGAAGAACTGCAAATACCTTTGTTAGTGTATCAGGCTGGTGAAGCAATGCGATTTGATGAAAATGCTATAACTTTAGGTGTTAATGGGGTATTAAATGTCTTACGCTCGATTAACATATTACCCAACACCCCAACCACTGAGTTTAAGCCCATATTTTCCCGTGATGAAGAATGGATAATTGCACATAAAGGTGGCGTTCTACATCCAAATGTCTCCCTTGGTCAAACTATTAAAAAGAATGACTTAATTGGCACAATATCTGATCCTTTTGGGGCTGACTTTGTTGAATCTATTAAATCGTTGCAAGATGGGGTAGTTGTAGGCATCAATACCACACCTCTAGTACATGAAGGGCTGAAAATCTTCAAAATCGCCTCATTCCTCGATGATGATAAAGCTGAAAATATCATTGAAGAATGGGATAAAAAACAACCCGATAGTTATATCAATTAAATAATGCATAAAGACAACCAATTTACAGTTATTGGCATCATCATCTGGCTCATTTGTGCCGTTTTTTTCCTTTATGAATTTTTATTACGCACAGTTATAGGCACGTTTCAAAGCCCCATAATGTACGATTTCAATATAGACTCTTTCAAATATTCCATATTGAGTACATCAGCATACCTTGGCATCTACGGACTAATGCAAATACCTGTTGGCCTAATTATCGATTCAATTGGCTTAAAGAAATCTATTTTACTAGGATGTGGCATCTGTGCTATTTCAGCCATTGGCTTCTCCCTAACTTATACATATTATACCGCGGTACCCTTACGAATGCTTATGGGTCTTGGTTCTTCATTTGGCTTTGTATGCTTAATAGTTGCAGTCTATGACTGGTTTCCACGAAAATATACTGCTCTATTCATCGGGCTATCTCAATTCATTGGAACTATGGGACCCATGCTAGCAGCAGGACCATTAAACTCCATGGCTGAAAATGCCACTACTAGCTGGCGAGAAGTTTTTTTCCATTTAGGTATCTGGGGACTGATATTCCTTTTACCAATTTTTTTAATTGTTCGAAATAATAATTTAAAAACTAGCAACTATATTGTTATTAGGAAACGAGAAAAAGCAAATATACTACTAAGTAACATTTTTTTTAATAAAACACCCTGGATTATTGCCATATATTCTGCTTGTGTTTATTTTGCTATAGAGTATCTATCTGAAAATGAAGCAAAAAATTACATTACTCTAAAAGGTTTCAGCTCAAGCTTTGCCTCATATATGATTACTGTTTCTTGGATTGGCTATGCTATTGGATGCCCTTTGCTTGGTTTTTTATCTGATTACTTTAAAAGAAGAAAAACCCTTATGGTCGTAGCATCCTTTTTCTTGGTGATTGCACTCACTGCTATATATTTATCTACTTCCGAAACTTGTATTGTTATTGCATTTTTCCTTCTGGGAATAGGAGCTAGTGGCCAATCTATTGGTTTTGCATTTATTGCTGAGCATTTTAAAAAACGATACCTAGCCATAGCGATTAGTTTAAATAATGCCATGATTATGGCCTTAAGCTCAGTTAATGCGCCGCTTATTGGCTTAGCTCTAGATCACTTTAAACAAGATCTTGATATACAGTTGTCTGATTATAGTATTGTTTTTGGTATTCTTATTGCTGTTGCAATAATATCACTACTTATTTCCATGCTTGGAATTAAAGAAAATTTCTGTAAATCTAAAGTTGAAATGACCTTTCTTTCTACAGAAAAGAATTAATTTTATTTATATATTTCAATATGAGAAATTAATTTTTCCGCGAATTGACCTAATTTTTTGCTATCATTTTCATCTGTAAGAATACCTTGCTTGTTAAACTTAGAATATCCTTTTGAAATCATTACTTCTGGCTGATTTAACAACTTCCAATCAAAATATACACCTATTTGACGAAGATGACTCTGTGCTCTGACCGTACCCAGACCTCCAGCGCTAACTCCCAGTATTGCACAAGCCTTAGAATTAAGAGGTTTGGATTCAACGCGCGACAACCAATCAATTGCATTTTTCAGCGGTGATGATATGGTAAAATTAAACTCTGGCGTTGCAAAGACTAATGCCTCCGCAGACAATATCCTTTCAGCAACATCAATTACTGAGCCTGGGAAATCATCTTCTAAATCCATGCTATATACTGGGAATTTCGATATATCCAAAATTTCAAAATCATGATCTACAAGATGCATTTTTAAATTTTCTAATAACATTAAATTAAATGAGAGCTTCCTCAAGGAGCCACAAATTGCCACTATTCTCATGTATAACTCCAAATTTATCTTGCTCTTGATACCCTGGTCACTAAAGAAATTGAGCGCACGCGCCTAAATGCTCTAGCCAAGTGTTTTCGATCGAAAACGGTAATTAAGAATATTAAAGTATTATGGTGTGGATCACGCTCATCAACATAAACATTTTCGATGTTCGCATCACAATCAGACAGTGCATTTGCTATGGTAGCTAATACGCCCTTCTTATTTAAGACATCAACTCTCAACTCTACTAAAAATTCACCATCAACAGTATCAGCCCATTGCACAAATACATATTTTTCTGGATTTCTTCGTACTTCACCAACATTACGACAATTTTCTCGGTGAATAACCATTCCTCGACCAGAGCTTAAAAAGCCTAAAATGCTATCTCCAGGTATTGGCCTACAACATTTTGCATATGAAACAACCATTCCTTCAGTGCCTCTAATTGCCAAAGGATTAATCGACAAATTATCACCAAATTCTTGCTTATCAGCAGATAGTCTTCTTGCAACAATTGGGGCCATTTGATTACCCAGGCCTATCTCTTCATACATTTTATCCATATCGCTAATGCCAAGCTCAGTTAACAATTCTTCAATTTTTTCATCTTTAATATCAGAAAACTCTAAGGACAGTGCTGCTAATGCCCGCTCAATCAATCTTTTACCTAAAGTCATTGACTCGTCTTTTTGCCTAGTCTTTAACCAATGCCTTATATTACTTCTCGCCTTACCAGTTACAACAAAACTCAACCAAGCAGGATTAGGATGCGCCCCATCTGCAGTAATAATTTCAATAGTCTGGCCACTAGATAATCTGCTACTTAAAGGAACCAGCCTTCTATCAATTTTAACAGCTATACATGAATTACCAACATCAGTATGTACTGCATACGCAAAATCTACTGCAGATGCTCCACTAGGCAAAGATAGAATATCTCCAGATGGAGTGAAAACATAAACTTCATCTGGATATAAATCTACTTTTACTTGCTCAATAAACTCTAATGAGTTTCCAGTATTTTGCTGTATCTCTAATAGTCCCTTTAACCATTCTCTGGCTCGAGAGGCGGCATCATTACTTCCACTTTCATTCTTATCTTTATATAACCAATGTGCAGCAATACCTTTTTCTGCCATTTGTTCCATTTCATGAGTCCGGATCTGGATTTCGATTGGTATACCATGTGGACCAAGCAAGACTGTATGTAATGATTGATAACCATTAGCTTTAGGTACCGCAACATAATCCTTGAAGCGTCCATGTACAGGTTTATAAAAATTATGTACTACTCCTAAAATTCTGTAACAAGTATCAACATCTGGAACAATGATACGTAATGCATAAACATCCATTACTTCATATAAAGATAAATCTTTGCTGCGCATTTTTTTATATAAACTATATAAATGTTTTTCTCGCCCATAAAGCTCTTGTACATCAACACTCTCTTGCGCAATACAACGATTTAAGGCTTTCTCAATATTTGTGACAAGCTCTTTACGGTTACCTCGAGCTTTACGTACAGCATCTTGGAGAACTTTATATCTCACGGGATAAAGGTACCGAAAGCCTAAGTCTTCAAATTCTACCTTTATATTATTCATACCTAAACTATTAGCAATCGGAGCATAAACCTCTAATGTCTCTAGTGCTATTCGTCTTTGTTTTTCCCTAGATAGGGCTTCTAAGGTGCGCATGTTATGCAATCGGTCAGCCAATTTAACTAGAATGACTCTAATATCTTTGGCCATAGCTAGCATCATTTTTCGTAAATTTTCAGCCTGGGCTTCGGCTTTGCTTTCAAATTTAATCTGGGCTAATTTACTAACGCCATCGACTAATTCTGCAACCTTTTCTCCAAAATGCTCGGCAATATCCAACTTCGTGTACTTGGTATCTTCAATAACATCATGGAGTACTGCAGCAAGAATACTCTGCAAATCCATGCTCATCTCTGCAAGTATTATGGCTACTGATAGTGGGTGGGTTACATATGGCTCGCCGGTGGAGCGCGTCTGATGTTCATGGGCTACGGTGGCAAATTCACAAGCTCGACGAACAATTTCTAAATGTTCGACTGACATGTACGTCTCTAGCGTACTGGTTAACTCGTTAAATTCCTTCACCAACTCTCCATAGCCGGGTCATAAACTCTAAACAATAGAATCAATATTGCTGTCATCACTAGTAGAATCATCATTAGAGTCACCTACTCGCTCACCTTGACTATTGAAGATTAAGCCAGACGCTATTTCTCTTAAAGCCAAAACTGCTGGTTTATCATTATCCCAAGGTAACTCAGACTCTTGTGCGCCTGAAAGTAATTTTCTTGCTCTTGCACTCGCCTTTAAAACTAAATCAAATCTATTTTCAACATTTTCAAGACAATCATCAACTGTGATACGTGCCATTAGAGTTCCACCTTGTTAAATAACTTACATCGTTGTACTTTACATTATAATCATAGTATTAGCAACCAGATCCTAGGAGCCATGACCTAACAAGTCAGCAATTACATTCTTATATACCACCTCTTGGTTAGCTACCTTTAATCTTGAGGCTTGAATAATTCTTTTTACTAATCTTATGCTTTTTTCAAACACATCATTCACTATCAAGTAATCATACTCACTGCAGTGTGTGATTTCTCTCACAAGATTTGACATACGATAATCAATAACTTCGCTACCATCTTGAGCTCGAGCATGCAGCCGCTCCAAAAGTACTTTCCTTGATGGTGGAAGAATATATATAAAGGTTGCATTAGGAAATTGTGCTTTTACTTGTCTAGCACCCTGCCAGTCAATATCTAAAGCAACATCATTACCGCTATTTAATGTATCTTCAACCCAGGCCCGAGAAGTTCCATATTTATGCCCATAAACGTTAGCACTCTCAAGAAACGCATTCTCACCGTTAAGAGCATTAAATTCATCGTCACTTATAAAATGATAGTGTTGCCCATCAATCTCGCCACTACGAGCTTCTCTGGTTGTATGTGACACTGAGATTAGAACATTGTCTATTTCCTTTAATACTCCTTTTATCAAGCTAGTTTTACCCCCACCAGATGGCGAAGAGAAGATAAACAGGGTGCCAACAGCTAACATATAAGGATCCAAAAGCCAAAAAGGCTATTGTATCCATTTTTACCATAATACTCTAGCCAGGAAGAGACCTAGCACAGCGCTAACAAACAAGTTGGTTTCATTCTTAAATTATGATAGGATTTCTTGAACCTAAGTAGCTAGCGACCTAAATAATAAAAGTTATAAGTTTACCCATAATTTATTAAAAAATTTTATATCAAACTTAATATCTGGTCCTAAAAACATATAAACCGCCACAAAATATAAGTTAATAGCTATTTCATTATTAAAAGATAATAGACAATAATTAATATACTGGCATCTTCACGATGGAAATAATAATGTTTGAAAGTTTAACCAATAATTTATTTCAAGAAAATAACATATTTTTCAATGCCCAAAATAATCGCATCCAAATTGGGCTTAATGAAATCTTATTGGGCATCGAAGGATTTACTGGCCCAGACTTTAATACAATAAATAACGTAATATTTCCAACTTTAATACGCAGAAACACACTTAATACCAACACTATCTTTGGTCCTTTCCCAGATAATGCAGATAGTGCTATAGACAAAATATTAGCAACTTTAACTATGTTTCTTCAAATTACGGAAACAGAACTTTCAGTTGAATGGACTACACTGCAAACAAAAACACCAAGTGTTTATCACAGAAATGAACATGGAGAAGAGATGGCGGTAGATTCAAAGCACTCTTCAGATATAGAAGCTAAGATGCTTTTTGAAGGTAAAACCGCTCATCAACAAAATTACTGTGCAATCAGCAAGCTTTTACATGCAACCCATGATTTAGTCCAACATCTCGGGCCAGTACAAAATGAAATAGAAACGTATAAAATTATCTTTGCAGCGTTAGAAAAGAAGAGAAATGAATCTCCCTTACTAAGTACTCTTCCAAAAAATTACCTACAATCTCTTGATCATGCTATATGGGAAATAATTGTTGTTGGTACAATATTTAATTTTAAAGATCAGCTCCCCATTTTGTATTACTTAAATAAAATATCAATGTTAAAATCAGATGATAACGATTTCATTTTTAAATGTCCTGCCAATATAGCTGGAATACAACTTGCCATTGCTATAAACGATACTAGACGGTGCTCTCAACTTGCATCTATAGTCAATGGATATGAGCCCTTGGCTATATATTTACACCTTGATGCTTGCCGAGGTGAAAAAAATCATTTTTTGAAATTTGCGAACTCTTCAGATGAAGCTCTAACTGTTAGAAATACGCACTCTTCAACTCAAGCTTGGGAGCGAATTAAAAGCCCTGCTCTATTGTACCTACATATGGCACATTTATTCGGACAAAACGTCAGAGCAAAATTAGAACTATTACTAAAAAACTTGAATATAGAAAAACTACCTTTTTTATGCAAATGTTTTAGTCTTGAAGTACCAGAATCATTAGATGACCGTACCAATATGTTTAAAGAAATAAACAGTTTTTGTATATTTCTATTTGAGGCTATTGATAACTGCCATAGTTTTGATCTCCACATAAGAGACCAGTATGCCTCTGATGAACATCTAGAAAATATTTTCACTATGTTTATAGCTATGATGACTGGTGAGTTGATTTTTGCCAGGGGCTTCTCTGGCGATAAATTAGAAGAATTAATAAATGATCATCACACCGTACAAGATCGTAAATATCACGTTTAGATTCGATAACCTCAATGCCTGGTCTATGTATGCTAATGTATTAGATAAATATTTACTTAGTTTATCTCATGCCAAAACAGAAGATAAATTTAATATTATTCGCGACTGGGTACTATTAGCTAGCCAACAAATTGGCCATTCATCTTTACTATTAAGAGAAGATTATCAAGTAGAGCTTGCTAAACAAGCTAAAAAACATGGGGTCGACTCTATATTCCATGAAAAATACCATCATCTTCGCTGCGATCTACTGTTTCAAGTATCTCGCCTTGATGTCTTAAGAGCAGTTACTCATTTTTCTACTGAAGATACCTCATCTATGTTACAACATCGCTCCACGAGAGCAATTAGATTCCTCTCAGAAGATGATACATATACATCGAGATCAAACCGCCCAGCACATGATGCATCATCACCATATGCAGGAGCGCCAGGTGGTGCCACAAGCTCAACACCACAGGTAACAAACCCTTTCATTTCAAGATTGTTATTTGATGGACTATTCAGTAACCAAGAATTAAAACATGCTATAGAGAATAGAATATTATTTATAAATACAAGAACAGCTCTACTTACATCAGTATCTCAAACTGCAAATGCGACACTACCATCTCGTCATCCTCTGCGAATTTGGTTGCAAAACCAAGTATTTCATTTACACCCTCGTAATGAAATTGAAGAGCTAGTGACTGCGGTGAGGCAAAGTATTGAGCCAGGATTTATTGCTCAATACTTATTATGTTGCTGCAACAATAAAACCATAGAAAGAAATTTATTTATTGAAGAAATACTTGGACAAATAGATCCTTTAGATGATGATCTAGATAACTTGCAACGCTCGGTAAACACTCTTAAAAGATTTTATGAAGATAGAGAGCGAGACATGCGCAGGCCAAGACCTATACATCGAAAATCTGTAAGCCCAATAAGCAAAGAATTACGCAGCAATGTAAAACGCTCCATGAATGCAACAAGAGGGTATTCTCCCCCCCATTAAAAGTAATCTTCTTACTTCTCCTTTATGACAAAATATAAGGTTTTATAACAACAATTTAGGCTGTGAAACAACAGCGTCACTATCTAACAATATTTTCTTAGTATCATAATCCCACGTTACAGTTTGCCCGTTAACATAATGTTGATACAAACACAATAAAGAACTTGCTTGCTCATGATTTATTGATGGTTTTAAAGTTACACTTACAGGTTGATAGCCAAGACCTTGTTGTTGCCAAGTTATTTGTGAAATAGCTCCAGATTGCCATGCCTGTGCTAGATAATTAAAGTTAGAGTTACACTGATTTCTAATTGTTGCCAGATGCGTTAATGCATACTGAGCTTGATCATAGACAATCTGACTTCCTTCAATAGTAATCTCTCCATCTTTTGCTGAGCCAAAAGTTGCATCACAGTAGACATATGGTGCTCCACCTGGTTTTCTCATCAATGGATATCCATAACTAATAGACTCCAAAGATCCTTCTAAATTAGTTATTGTCAATCCTAAATCTATAGCTCGTTCTATTGCAAACTCTTCTATTACCTGCCTTTGTACAGAGCTTAAATTCGTAGGGTATGCTTCCTCAATAAATAACACAATCTTAGATTTCAGAGGGTCATCCATTAAATGGACCATACAACGAGCAATAATAGTACTATCATCTACAATAGCTATCATACGATAATCACCATTTATAACATAACCCATTAAACATTTGTTTAGATCAGGGCTACCATCTACTCGTTGACAACTGCCTTCGACAAAAGTTCCGGCCATGAATAACCACCAATAATTGTCGGTATCAACTATCCTCCATCTAGATGTGTCTAGTACTTTATGTTTAATATTTGCACTTAGTAAGTGCTTAATCATCATAGACAAATCATTTTTAAATTCTTTGGCATCACTTACTGAATTAATAGTTACCTTTATTTTTTTCAGTAATGCTGCTTGTATTTTAGTATTCACTCCTGAATACTTGCAAGCTTCAATCAATGCAAGTTGAACCTCACAAATAGACTTAACTCTAGGATCTATTTTATCAGTAAGCCCTCTTTGCTGTACTAATAATTCTGCCACGATTGCTGTCCTGGATGCAGGAGAAGATAGGTATTTCTTGAACAATAGGGCATATTCCCCGGGCAAATGTTGATGTTTCAATACCTTGTTAACTAAAAAATCAGACAAATCAATGCGGCAAGGTTTGTCAACTATATTATGTCTTTCAACAAAGTCATCATAACGTTCACTGGCCCCATTGCGCCATGGATTTTCTAACCATGGTTCTTTAGAAAATATTGCTTCTAAATGTCTATTATGAGATGTATCATAACGCATATCATAAAAATCCTGTGAATTTAGAGATAACACTGTGGACACATACTTTTTTAGTGTTTTCAACATAGAGTCACGATCTTTCACAGATAACTGAAGCATTTTTCCGTAATAAGTCAAAAGGGCTGTTTTGGCATTTTGTTGGCCAAATGTATTATGGTAATGTTTAACTGATTCTTGTGACAAATTAAATATTCTTACTAATACCTGATGGAAAGCTAGCTCTATGCTACCTCCAGCTCTTTGCTCTGGAGTAATAGCATTCATTTCACCACTTAGCTGTAAGCCTTGCACCAAAAACCATTGAGTGGTTTGTATGCCGATGGGTCCAGAGCATAATACATTACTTGTTAACTCAATTTTTTCATAAATAGTAAGCTCTGGTGCTTGAAAAATGCTATGTATACCTGCAACACATGGCCGTAAATTACCACCATGTTTATAACTCTTGCTCATTTTCTTTAAAATATTATTATAAGCACTATCTGTTAAAGTCTCCCTAGATTCTAAAGAAGGTTCTTTGCCAATTTCCAATGCTATAAAAATTGCAGGCAATAGTGTTCGAACTGAACCTTTATCGAGCAGATGTTTATAAACAACAAATGAGTTGTCATTAGCACAAACATGCATTAAGGCATTTGATAAAACATATCTCATTTTAGGATCAGCATATGTTATAATTTCTTTTAAAGTTAATTGTACATCAAACAATCTTGCTGGGGAGCTAGATATTTTTTCATTTGCCAATACAGAAGTATAAATCAACCAGAAAGCCATATTCAACATTTTAATAACGTCAAAATCTTCTTCTAATTCATATTCCATTAATCGGTCAATAGCACTTTGCCAAATGCTATGTCGTGGCCAAACATTTTTGAAAACCAAAGATAATGATGGTAATACATTTTCTTTTATTATAGTGCCAATTTCCATCATGTCGATATCATCTGATTCTTCAAGAAATGCGGTATTACTTTCCCAAGCATTAAATATTTTCCCAAGATTACCTTCTAAGGCAGACAACTCGAATTCATTCATTGCATAGAACAATTCACTGTTATGCTGTACTCCCGTCAAAAATAATTCCAACCTAATTTGTGGGCTCGTGATTTGATACTCTGAAATATTTGATACTGCCTCAGGATTTATTTCTATAGCTAAACGTAGAACTTTAATGCGATCTTGCTCTTCTAATTGAAAATCACTTATATCAACATAAGCATCACAAACAACTATTTCTTGTACTAATGACAATCGTTCCTCATAAGGTATTTCTTTGTTTTTAGACGCCATGTATTTAGAAGCATAATCTCCCAAGATGATCATGTGAGAATATTCTTTTAATAAAGGAAACATAACGTCCCATGACAGATTTAAATCACTGATATCAAATATATAAGTTACACTATCCCAGCAACAATTCTCAAGAAATAATCTGAATAGTTCAATACGCTCCCTCTCTACAAATTGATGTAGACTTAAATCAATTGTGCCACCATCAGGAATTAAAAGCTTTTTAACTGCATCATGAATATCAGAATTAGATACCGATAAATCTCTATTGCTATTACTGTTCCTAGGAATATCATATAAAGTGTTCTCTGGAAGCTGAACATCTGCCAAGGATATAATTTTTAAAGCTCCTGATTCACAGTCTTTTCCATACAACCACATAGAATCATCGTTACATATAATAAGAGATGGTATTTGCACTCTATTTTTGCGAAGTTCATCTAATTCAGGTATCTCCTTATCCAAATACATACCATTTAGAGATGTTCTCATAAACAGATTCACTTGAGGTATTAAATTATATTTGGGTATCAAGTCTCTTAATTCAGATAAGTGCAATTGATACTTTGACCAATCTATTAAATGTTTTGTGCTCTGAAGGCTGGATAATCTCAAATGCAAAATCCCGCTCATGAACTGTTCAGACTTACCAGGCAAGCCAGCTATATCATCTATTCCTCCTGCTGAATTAGGGTAATATTTCAGAATGTTTTCAACAGCATATAAGATCTGCCTTTCTTGTAAATCTTTTAAATATATTTTCAGATTTATATAGATATTATTTTTATTGTACTGCAGCCTCACTTTCAGTAGTTCCCATAGCTGATTGGCAGTAATTTTTTTATCCACCCATTTTCCTTCTTCGCTGACAAATAAATCTACATAATACTGTCTATCTGAAGTACAACAACCTAAAAATTCAACCAGTACATTAAGAGCAATTGCAGATGAAACTTTAAAAGGCAGACAAGGACTACTTCTATTACCTTCTGTAGCTTGTTTTAGCAATATATACCTTGCATACCAATTTTTTTTATCAAGGCATTCCTCTAAGTTTGCTGGAACATAAAATGTCTTAAACAGTCTCAACGATTTATACTGCGCCAAGGTATGCAAGGTTGTAATGTCATAATCAAATAGTCTGCATCCAGACAGGTCAATCATGTGCAACTGCTTATTTTGAGTGATTTCCTCAACAAAATCTATTATTAAATCAGGTGGTAATTTTGAAAAATCATCCTTTGATACCGCAATATTTTCAAGCCTATCCATCTTTGCAATAAGGTTAGCGGTTTCTAGTACCACACTTAAATTTGATTCTATGCTTTTTGGAAAATTAAAATCAATACTTTTTACATATAAAATCTTCATCAACGCGGCCAGTCTTTCCAAAAATATTTCAGGCGCCTCACCGTCATCTGTTAATTTGAAATTTTGAGGTAACAAAGAGGCTGATGCATTAAGAGCTTGTTGCTTTTCTAATGTTAAGCCTGCCAAATTTCCAGATATTTCCATTGGTCCAGATAAGGTTATAGTTGACAAAAAATCCACCCATACCTGAAAAGATTCTTCTGTTAATTTAGAAAAATTTATATTATTAATATCTATAGTTTCAATAGATTTGTTAGCAACAAGAGCATCCATTATAATTTTTAAATGTTTCACATTGAGGCTATGAATATTTTCTTGACGTAAGCATATGGTTTTAATTGATCTGTTCGCCTGAATTGCAGCAGAAAGTTCCAACACTTCTCTCTCTGTAGGCAAATCAACGTCATGGACATATGTAAAAAAAACAGATGTCATAACATTCTCATTTAAAGAGCTTAGCAATGTTTCGAAAATTTTCATTTTATATACCTTTACAATGAATGTTATATTCACAAGCTAAAATGCAGGTTCTGTTTCAATGTTACCAGTCTACATCCAACTATTTTCAAAAAAACCATAGCTATGACTTTATAGGAGCACATACTCTTAATCTATTATTTAAGGTATTTTTTACACCCTGGACATTGTCTGAAATCACACGAATCAAAAATCAAATTAAATTAAATGTATTTTTATGAATGCATTACGAATGAAAGCGAACATAAAGTCAAGAAAACCAACTTCTTTTTTTATTTATAAACATATGAATAAATACCGGCAATCCCAGAGATAACAACTCCGGATTCACCCTCATATATAGACATAAATTACACATGCCATACATACAAGTTATTCACTTATGAATAATTAAATCTCACCAAATGATCTTCAAAAAAACATTTTAACTATATTTGAAATGTTAACTTCATTGTAAATGACGCTGAGCTCAATAGGCACTGAAAAAATCAACATTAACCTGAGCAACCTCGGAGCTCACTTAGTTCAGCGTTGCCACACTATTAAAATATTGTTACTATTAGCCATATAAATTATGGCAATACAAATCTATTTAAGAGAACATATCAAATGCAACCTCACGAAGATCTGACATCTGGAATTGAGGGGCAAGGCTATTATTATACTGCTACCCATCCTGATTATAATCTTGAATTAAGAATTTTAGGATCTATGCATTCTGTTCCTATTGCAGACATACCCCATCGGCATCAAGAATCAATACTTCAATCTAACACACTCCTTTCTGAAGCTGGTGATAAAGAAGCACTATTAATGACCCATAATGATTATAATAATCTTATGAAAATGTCCATGAGAACAAAAAAAAACATTGATTGGTACTCAATGCTATCAACTGATAATAAAAATTTAATCAATGAATTTTGCAAATTAATCCCCGAGAGATTTTTTAACAAAAAATGGATTATTAGTAATGTTATAGTTGCATATGTAAATGCATTAGTTGAAAACCATCAAATGCTAAATGGAATGGATGAAGACATATTAAAAGAATTCATTAAAAGTGGAAAAGATATATTCGATCTTGATTATAATTATACTACTGACAACGACATGAACAATGGTTCTGATGAGGCCTTATTTGCAGATGAGCAAGAATCCTTTGAGTGTTTATTAGAAAACTTACATGATATAAAACGCAGCAATAAATTTAAGGATGCAATTAATAAACTATCACTTCCTAAAATACAAGAAGAATATATGTTAGCATATGAAAAAATTTGTGAAAAACATGCCTCTGAGGAAGACGCTACAAATGATCTTGATTATCCAATTCAATATTTTATAGAATTACTACATAAACGATCATACTTATCTTATTTAAATGGTTGCATCCATACCCTTCTGACCGATTTAAAGATAATGATGATCCTGAACTAATCGAAAGAAATTTTAATTGGCTATTAAACACCTGGATGACTATACAACCTAGTTATATGGCATTTCATAAAACAAAATTCATTGTTTCTTTAGTTGGTGGAGCTCTACATCTATTTGATAGTTATGGCATGATAAATTTATTTTGCTTAAGTGGATTTACTGTTAATAGACATGACCATGACATGAAAATAACAACAACTTATAACTCAACAGGAGCCGCGCTAGCTGCACAATGCTATATGCAATCAAGAACATTCCAAGTTCTAAAAGAACAGATTGCTGGCAATATGCATCATTACCCAGAAAACAGATTAATTCTACATGCATACGAGGCAAACCTGCGCAATCATGCAAAAGTAAAAGAAAACACAAGTGAAAACAATCGGGATATTACATCCTTAAAAACTATCAAGCCACATATATAGACTTATATTATATAGTTCATATATTAATATGATTACGTGATATTTTGCCTGCATATCATAAACCATCTTGACAAATTGCGAGCACTAAATGCTTCTGTTAGGATAGTTATTACCTTCATATATTCTAATGAGTAGCTAACAGCGCCATATAAAAATGAGATACCTAGGGAAATATTTTTATTTTAAATAGCAAAATATGAGAATAAAACATTACCCTGAACTAAATTGAGTTATTTAACCATGACTATTTAAGGAGAATATTTTGCTAAAAGTAACGTCTTTCAATGCCAATGGGATCCGATCTGCTGCAAAGAAAGGCTTCTTTGATTGGTTAGAACAAGAGAAAATCGACGTACTATGTGTGCAAGAAACTAAAGCTCAAGAACATCAATTAGATGATCCTATATTCCATCCCCCAGGTTACCACCGCTATTTTTTTGATGCCCATAAAAAGGGCTACAGTGGTGTGGCTATTTATACTAGATATGAGCCTGATAACATCACTACTGGCTTAGGCTGGGAAATTGCTGATACTGAGGGACGTTATATCCAAATAGACTTTGATAAGATCAGTATTAGCTCATTATATCTACCTTCAGGAACAAATGATGAACGTCAAAGCTATAAATATGAATTCTTAGATGCTTATCTACCCATTTTACAAAAACAGAAAAACTCAAAATCTAGAAAACATATTATCTGTGGTGACTGGAATATTGCCAACAACAATATCGACATTAAAAATTGGAAAGCTAATCAAAAATCATCGGGGTTTTTACCTGAAGAACGAGAGTGGCTTGATAATTTGCTTAATAATGTGGGGATGGTCGATGCTTTTCGCTACCTACATCCAGACAAAGTCCAATATACCTGGTGGTCACACAGAGCCAAAGCTTGGGACAACAATGTTGGCTGGCGAATTGATTATCATATTATATCCCCAGGGCTCAGGGATGATATACAGAGTGCCTCAGTATATCGGGAGCAAAAATTCTCAGATCATGCCCCCTTAACTGTTTGTTATAACATAGAAATTTAAAGTTCTAATAAAACTTCTTTTTGCTGCTCAATTAATGAGGCAATTCCAGTTTTAGCGATCTCAAGCATTGCATCTAACTCCTTCTGTGAGAAAGGTGCGCCTTCTGCTGTACCCTGAACTTCAATAAACTCTTCATTTTCTGTCATTACTACATTCATATCTGTATGGGCATTTGAGTCTTCAGCATAGTCTAAGTCGAGAACTGGCATACCCTTGTAAATACCTACAGATACAGAAGCAATATAGTGCTTCAATGGCTCACGATCACCTTTAATCATCTTCTTTCTTTGCATATATCGTAAGGCATCTATAAGAGCTACTAAGCCTCCTGTAATACTTGCAGTTCTAGTACCACCATCTGCCTGGATCACATCGCAATCTATAGTAATAGTATTCTCACCTAAAATTTTCAAATCCACAGCACTGCGTAATGAGCGACCAATAAGCCTCTGGATCTCCATAGTTCTTCCACTTGGTGCATGTTTAGTTGATTCACGTTGCACACGATCATGAGTTGCTCTTGGCAACATTCCATATTCAGCAGTGATCCAGCCACGCCCTTGGCCTTTAAGAAATCTTGGAACCCCATGAACAACACTAGCATTACAAATAACTTTAGTATTACCGTATTCAACTAACACTGAACCTTCTGCGTGTTTAGTATATTTTCTGGTTAATTTTACTTCACGTAGTTCATTATGTTCTCTTGCACTTGGCCGCATAGATTATGTCCTTCTCTGCTTAATGAAAAGAAGGGGACTTTAAGTCCCCCTTTCTCGGAATCTATAAATTATGGTATTTACTTAGCTACTTTTTTCTCTTCGAACACTACATGTTTTTTCACAATAGGATCATATTTTTTTAAGCCTGTAAGTTTACCATTTTTGTTTGGACCACCTTCCATACGAGCATTTTTTTTCTTTGTGTAGAAAAAAGTAGATGCTGTTGATTGCAATCTTACAATGATACCTTTCTTACTCTTTTTTTTGCCACCTTTAGTATTAGCCATTTTCTATCTCCAAAAATTTTAAGCTGTCTGTTCTTTCTTGCGAAGATCAGCTAGTACTGCTTCAATACCTTTCTTATCAATGGTACGTAAAGCTTGATTAGAAAGAAGCAACTTGATAAAACGATTCTCACTAGGTACCCAAACACGATGCCAGTTTAAATTAGGCAGAAAACGTCTTCTGGTTTTACGGTGTGAGTGGGAAACGTTATTCCCGGACATTGGCTTTTTCCCAGTTATTTGGCAAACCCTAGACATAATGAAAACTCCGACGTTATCTATAAAATTTCTTTAAAGCAAACCTTTTACCAAAGATCAACACAGAATGCAAGAAAAACGATCTGTAGTCATCATTCCAACATCTTCATATTTTGACATAGCTGTACAAATTTAGATAGTCTGTGTGCTCTTGTATCAGACCTACGGTTTTACAATAGTATGAGACTTTATGCAATAACCAAGTATATTTTTTTTACCTGCCTTGCTCTTAGCCTGTCTTGTTGCAGCACAACCCATGATGCAATCAAAAAAAGTAAACTTAGTATCCAAACTAAAATGAGCAATAGTATTTTCCTTGAGCCTAATATTGACTCTAACAATAAAGTGTATTTACAAATACATGATACCTCAGGTCAAGAACAAAGCCATCTCAAAGATGCATTTACTAATAAGCTTAGTGAGCATGGCTTACAGATTACTGAAAATCTTGAAGCTGCCCACTACATGCTGCAAATTAACGTATTACAGCTTGGTAAAAACCTTCCCCAATATGCACAAAAATCTTTAAAATCAGGTTATGGCACAGCAATTGAAGGAGCCTGGATAGGCAAATCTATCGCTAAGTCTAAAAAATCCACTGAGTCTCTTGGTAGCGTCGTTGGCGCATCGATTGCAACAGCAGCTAGCGCCATGCTAGATGATGCCATGTACAGCGCTATAGCTGATGTGCAAGTATCTGAGCGCATTGACGGTGAAGCAACAGAGACCATCAAATCATCTCTTGCTCAAGGCAAGAGTACTAAGCAAGAAATTAGATTCAAACGTAAAACCACATGGTTAAAATATCAAACCAGAGTAGTCACTAGCGCGGCTAGAATAAACCTTAAATACCATACTGCGGCACCAATATTATATGAACAATTGGTCACTTCTATTTCAGGAATATTAAATTAAATGGAGACAACATGAACAAAGCCACACCTTTTGGTCTACAAGTGAAAATATTAAATAAACAAGCCACCGTCCCAGAGTATGCAACAATAGGCTCTGCTGGCCTAGATTTAAGAGCCTGTATTGACCAAGAGATAACCCTAGAACCAGGACAGACAACAATGATCCCTACAGGTCTAGCTATTCATATATCAGATACAAATGCTTGCGCTATGATTTTACCTCGTTCAGGACTTGGTCATAAACATGGTATTGTTCTAGGTAATTTAGTTGGTCTTATTGATTCAGACTACCAAGGAGAACTTAAAATATCTTGCTGGAACCGCAGTGAAAGGGTATACACAATTAAGCCAAGTGACAGAGTCGCTCAACTAATATTAGTTCCTGTATTAACCGCTCAATTGGAAGTAGTTGACGAATTTAGAAATGACACTAACCGTGGTGTGCAAGGTTTTGGCCATACAGGAAAACAATAATGGGTGTAAGCAATGAAATTTTTCGTGCCTACGATATCCGTGGCATAGTTGATGAGAGTCTTAGTTGCGAGATAGTTTATAAAATTGGGCAAGCTTTTGGTACGAAAGTACGACAAGCAAGTCATAATATTACTAAAGTAATTATTGGTCGAGACGGCAGACTATCAGGTCCCAAGTTAGCTAATAGCCTTGCCAAAGGCATTCAGGCTACAGGCTGTGATGTAATTTCTGTGGGGGCAGTTGCTACTCCACTTCTTTATTACGCTAGCAAAAAACTTAATATACCCTCAGCAGTTATGCTGACTGGAAGCCATAATCCATCAAATTATAATGGCTTAAAAATGATTTTAGAAGACAAAGCTATTTATGGTGAGCAAATTCAAGAAATAAAAAATATCATTAACAGTCAAGAATTTTTAAATGGTGATGCTAGTTATAGTGAGTATAATATTGAGCCAGAATATATGCAGGAAATTACACACAAAATAAACACCCCAAAACCATTAAAAATTGTGATAGATGCTGGCAATGGTATTCCTGGAGCAATAGCCCCCCAATTATTTAAAAACCTTGGTCATGAAGTAATTGCTCTGTTTTGTGAAGTTGATGGTAACTTCCCTAATCATCATCCAGATCCTGGCGATCCTAATAACCTCAAAGATTTAATACAAAGTGTAATCAAGAATAATGCAGATATAGGATTAGCTTTTGATGGTGATGGCGATAGACTTGGTATTATTGATAGTAACGGAAAAATTATTTGGCCAGATAGATCTCTTATGGCATTTGCACAAGACGTATTAAAAGAAAAAAACAATAGCACTATTATATATGATATAAAATCTACCAATAATCTAGATAGTATTATTAAAGCCGCTGGAGGGAAACCTCTAATGTATAAAACTGGCCACTCACTCATTAAAGCGAAAATGCGTGAAACTGGTGCAGCTTTAGCTGGCGAAATGAGCGGTCATGTATTTTTTGCTCATAATTGGTATGGTTTTGATGATGCTCTTTATGCTGGTGCAAAAATTCTTGAGATTATTGCAAAAACCAATGAAAGCTCTGCCACATTCTTTGCTAAATTTCCAGAAAATGTCTCCACTCCTGAACTTCCCATTGATGTAACCGAAGATGAAAAGTTTGGCATAATAAAAAAATTGCAAGAAATTGCACATTTCCCTGGTGCTAAAAATATTTCAACCATTGATGGCCTACGAGTAGATTTTGATGATCGGTGGGGATTAATTCGCTGCTCTAACACCAGCCCTAAACTTATTTCCCGGTTTGAAGGGCTCTCCAACGAATCATTAAAAAGTATTCAGGACAGCTTTAAACAGCTGCTTTTACAAGTTGCGCCTCATCTTAAAACCCCATTCTAACATAAGGGCATGCTCAGCATGCATGCCCTTAATAAGCCTTGTTCACCGAGCGTTAAAATAGATTTTATAAACATAGTTAAAATATCTGATATCTCCTGCTTAACTATGATTTTGATCTCCACATTTATATATTCTATAGTTTATTGGTATAGCGATAGCTGATTTCACTCACAATTTGGACAAGATTTAAAAGTAGAGTGTTTCTGTGTCTCTGAAAAAATCCTATTTAAGAAAGTAAAATATAGGTCCTGGGGGTAGCTTGTGATGAAGATCAGTAGATTATTGCATCTGAATTTTAAAAGGCATTTGGAGGCATCAAGGAATTATGACACCTGAAATAATTAACAAATATACATCCGCGATAGAGTTAATGTACCATATACATTGCAATGATTTAATACAGTCTTTAGGACTTATAAGACAAGACCCATCTATTTTAAACTACCCAATATTTTTATCGACAAAAGCAAAACCTTTATCATCTGAAGGTGGTCATGCAGAGTCCATAACTCAGGAAGAGCTGTTCATGCTTAAAGAAATCATTCAATCTCCTGAGGTAATAGGTAAAAGTAATGCTACTGATAACTTTTTAAATTCATCAAAAAATCAGCTCATAGAAGAAGGTAATACGCCCCTTTTATATGCGCTCTCTTTGGAAAGATTTTCCATAGTGATATCACTCTTAGAGTTTATTACCCCGGAAATGCTTGAACATCAAAATTACTACAACCTCAATTCAATGCACTTTTTGCCTTACGGCTGTCATGACATGATGCATCCCACAACAATCCCTGAAACAGGATATTATGGCCCCCCCACACAGGACCAAGGCGTTATTGAGCACAAAAAACAGCAAATATTAACACTTGCTGAAAGCTTTATTAGAATATTAGGTGCTGCTAATTCGGCTGAAAGCACTCTTTTGGTATGCGACTGTAACCCAAGATCAACATTAGAGTATTGCCTAATGTCAGAAGATTATTTTTCAGAAATATTCATCATTTACGCCGGCATGTTCACCGATGAAGTAAAGCTAAATATTCTATCTAACATAATAAAGAAAAATTATGATTATGATATCGACATGCTTCAGAGAAAAATGAATTTTATAATGCAAACATTTACCGACATGGGCACCCTTAGAGAGCTAAAAAACCAAATGTATTCTCCAAAATATCTTTTCAATAGGATGGGGCTTAGAAATTACATTCATAGCCAAGGAGATAACAGCGGTTACCTATCTATAGATGAAATCACCTTTATTTTTAATGAGTGTATTGCTAATACAAAAAATCTAGAAGGCCTTGCTGATGTAATCACGAATACAAAATCTCGATATGCAAGAGTAAATTCTTGGCCAGAAAATAAAGGAACACCTGCTGCAGAAAAGTATAATACTGACTCAATGGATATGATAGGACAATTTGAAGTTGTACTGGGAGACTTGTTAGCAAGAAGTGAATCGTTAGGGGCGTCACAGCAACCTGAGCGATCCTCCAGACCAAAAATGAGTATTTAGGCAGTGGGTCCGGATTAGCTCGTGGATCTGTTAAGGAGGACTATTATTTAAATTAATTGTTTCCTGATATGATTTTCTTCACTGGGTAGGTGGAATGAAGTTATTGTAACTGATTTTTTAGTTGTGTAATTAAATGGAATCATCGTTACTATCCCCTTTGCAGCAATCTTAGAGTTTGCGTGCTTGTTGCTGAACTATGAATAATATTTTTAAGCGTCCTTGCTACTTTAGTTAATTTAATCAGGACTGACTATCCTAATTTCACTTCAGAGATAATCTTGAGACTATTAGTTGGAAGTCTAAGCTCAGCAATGTTTTGTCCCGTTATGACGAAACACTCATATGCAAGTTTACCTGCGACCAGTCATCTGTTATTTAATTCTTTCATAAGACTCTTCAATTATTTTTTTGAACTCATCGCTCACACTAAAAAAATCAACAACATCAACTTTGAATGGTAAATCAGAGGCCGAAAATTGAGATTTCAATTGAGATAGCATATCTATATCAATAGACGTATTAGACACTAGCGCCAAATCTAAATCTGAATATTTTTTTAAATTTTTCCCATGAACTCTAGAACCAAAAGCCCAAACACTATGTTCTTCTGCATAATCTTTCAAAATTTTATGAATAATTTTTAAATCTTTATCATCAATGTTCATTCTTTATAACTTTCTAATCTAGATATGAAAAAAATCACACTTTCTACAAAGTTTGGTAATATTTCATACACTTCATCTGCCTTACTTTCATTATAAGTGTGAGATGTTATGTTACGACGGTCACGATATTTAAACCATAGCGTTGGCTCTTCTAAAAGACCTTTCTCAGCCCCAGCTCTAATAAGATCTTTATAGTTAAAAAAATCTACCTCTTCCGCAGCCATCCCCATCTCTTTTAATTGCCTTTTCAACATTTTTATTGAAAGTTCAAAGGTATATTCGAAAGCCTGAATTGATGCTGATTTGAATTGCTTTAAAATTTCCAGATCATTAACAGCTAGCTCAGAGTTGCAGTATTGCAGGCTCTTCTCAATCTGTAATAGCGCTTTTTTTAGGGATGACAAATTCAACATAAAAAGATGCTCAGCATAAAGTTTAAGTGTTATATACTACTATTTAAACTTGTAAATTTCTATATATTTGAATATTTAGTCTAAACGGCCATGTCTCATCTAGGCTCACAGCGCCCCAAGCAGATCAACGGCCCAATCGAATGCTTAAACGCTTTTTCGATAGTTGGCACACTCGAATCTACTTGTGAATAGATTCCTTGAAATACCACAGGTGCGAGCCAGTGCCACGGCTAGAAATAACTATGTCTTACACTGTGCAGCTGAAAATGGTCTTCTTGATATTGTGAAATACCGCAGGTGCGAACTGCCACAGCTAAAGATAAACGCGCCTCGATGGAAAGACAGAATGTGAAGGGATACTTAAGTGCTGGATAAGAGGTAATCCTGCCAGCAATAATAGTGATATTCACTACCCACAATGCAACAACAACTCGAATAAGCTTGTCTATATTGACAGGTATAATACACCAAGGACTATCATGCAGGATGCAGAGATGTAGTTAAATGATCACTGGAAGGACATGAGCATTCGTGGTTGTGGACCCAATGAAAAATTTGATTGGTTTAAGGAGAAAGCACGTTGGGACTATGTTGCCATCTCCTTTCCGGGAGGTTAAATCATATAATTATGGCTGAAGCTTCCGAAATATTTCTGAACTAAGCCTGTCACCAAGAACATTTCTAACTTCAGTAGTCGCTCCACTCGTTGACCCAGCTATATTTATTGTTTGTTGTAACTCTAACATGGGAAGCATAGCTTTCCCTGTTACTAATCCCTCTACATTTAAATCTGAACCGCCAGTGCCACTACCACCCTCATTGATCACAGCTAAAGAGGACATCCTCGCACCAGCAACAAAGGAAGTCACACTACCATCATGAGTAACCGAGGATGAAGCATCATCGCGCACAGATGAAGATGGCGTACTATGCCTTTCAATCATTTCTACGGCTTTCGCTGGATCTATAGGTTTGGTACTAAAGAAATCATCCATTCCTAGCTCTCGTGCCTTAAGATGTGCTTCCAGACTATAGCCAGGATCATCAGGGCAAAAATCGGTGCTTAAGCCAACAAATACTGTTTCTGACTCTGGGAACATTCTCTTGTGTTCATGGACAACATCGACCCCCTTCCTTGTATCAGTAACAAGTAAATTGTTGTCCATCAAGGCTATAACCACATTTTGCTCTCTTAGAACCTTCAGAGCATCATCAGATGTTCCAGCTTCTACAACCTCGTAACTCAAATCCAATTTTTTAAGTGCGGCCCTAGTATATGCTCCTGCTGTACGACTCATCATTAACGAATCATCAAGTATTAATACTACTTCTTTACCATCTCCAGACATCGTCTTACCCCTAACTAAATTAAATGATGCAATATAATATCTGTGTGATAACACTTATTATTATCTAGCGTAACGAGAATCATTATACTATAAGCAACAATAGTAATCAAACCAACTACAGGTGTATGGAGCTATAATGTTTTCAAAATTTAAAATTTACTTCTCAGAGATTACTTCCAGATTAAATTATTTACTTCCAACTCAGATTTGATGAAACTTTCTATCTTATTTTAACCCCATCATTTAATGTTCTAATATGGGCAACTGCTTTCTGCTTTCCAATTTTGTATATATCAAGATACTCTATTTCTTCGTGAGTCTGCATATCAACTTTGATCAGTGCGCTATAATAGTGATAAATATAATTTCCATAACGAAAACTAAGTAACATTCCACCGCCACCTGAAAAAGGAAAGCGCATCAAAATAATTTCATCATTCTGATATTGGCTAATCTGTAGTGGTTTTTCAAAATCATCAACATCGCTGACATCATCAATTTTTTTTATTTTTGCATAGCCTTGAGGGTAGCTCATCTCAATCTTCCCAGGTTTGCCAAAACGATATTGTAATTCTGTTGGCTCAAACTCTGTTTTTGCACAAAAACTTATATATTTTCCATTTAATGTTGCTGAACTTAAAAAAGTATACTGTTCTGAATCGCAAAGACTAATTGAGCCCGGCATCGCATAACTACTACTTGAAAAAAAAACAAATAAAATAACAATTAAAAATTTTAAATTATGCATGCAATATAACCTTTTGCACATCCATGACTATAGCGCACAATATTCTTCTTTATACTGCTCAACTAAAGATTTCAGATCTGCACTCATATTATTAGATACATATTTAAAAACATCATTAGCAGTAATTATGGGATATACCTTGATATCATAATCTTGCTCAATTTGGGTAATAGCCGTGATTTCTTTATCGCCTCGCTCCATTCGGTCTAAAGCAATCACTATTCCTGTAACTCTTGCATCTTTATTCTTATTGATAAGGTCTAATGATTCGCGAATAGCTGTACCTTTAGTAATAACATCATCAACAATCACAATATTACCTGTAAGATTTGCCCCAACTAAATCTCCACCTTCACCATGATCTTTTGACTCTTTACGATGAAATGCATATTCAGCATTTTTGTTAACACTCTGTGCAACACTCATGGCTGTAGCAACAGCTAGTGGGATCCCTTTATATGCTGGACCATAGATAACGTCATACTTTAAATTAAGACTTATTAATTTTTCAGCATAACAGGCTCCAAGAATATTTAATGATGCACCACTGCAAATATTTCCCATATTAAAAAAATATGGACTAATTCTGCCTGATTTTAGAGTGAAATTGCCAAATTGTAATGCCTCATGTTTAATAACATGCGCAATAAATTCTTGCTTCAAACTATCCATTTACATAACCTATTTTAACTATGCAAATAGTATTGCATTGCAGCTTTAAAAAATAAAGCTTATCTTTGTAGGTAAATACTTGAATGGATTTAACTTATTTACTCAACTATAATATGAGCAATGGATATGAAACTTGACATCAATAACCTAACTGTAGGTTACGTTGATAAGGATATTATCAAAAACCTAAATTGTACCCTCAGCCAAGGGGATGTCCTAGCCTTAATTGGTTCTAATGGCTCAGGAAAATCAACGCTTTTAAACACTATCGCTGGATTAAAACAACCAGTGTCCGGTATCATTGCAACCAATAGCCTCTCCATAACTCACCAACGACATGAGTACAATAGCTGTCTTGGCTATGCGCCTGAGCGTGCCCCTTTGTTCTATGAGCAAAACATTACCCAATATCTTAGCTATGTTGCTAAAATTAGAAAATTTCCCAACCCCAAAACTCGTATAAAAAATATCTTGCTTAAATTAAACCTCTGGGAACAGCGTAACGAGCGTATATCACAGCTATCAAAGGGCACCAAGCAACGAATTAATCTTGCTCAGTCTATCCTGCATTATCCTAAAATATTGCTACTAGATGAACCCAGCCAAGGATTAGACGCTCAAGAGTGCGAACGCCTTTACGCACACATCAAAAAGCATAGTCAACATATGCTAGTGATTTTAGCAACTCATGACCAACATGAAGTTACTTTACTATGTAATAAAGTTTTACTTTTAGATAGCACCGAACCTAAAGTAATGAATATCAACGATGCTCTCAATAATATAAATGAGACATTTAGTGAAGTGGCGGTGACACGAATGGGTGTAAAAGATGATACTAAATATAACCAAGCATGAAATTAGCTTAAATTTTCTGACAAAAAGAATATGGTTAGCCTTGGCTTGTACTACTGTTATTTTTAGTTTGTTATACCAATGGCTATTAAAACAATTTATTATTGTTTCACAGGCTCATATTCTTGAAGGCACGCATATGGGGGTCACGGAGGAAATATTACATCCTTACTTTGCTTGGCTAGCAATCTTTCTCATGTGTACGTTACCTATACTCACTGGCTACAGTATTATAAAAGACAGAAAATCTGGTGTTTTTTTACTATATCAGCTTGCCCCTATCAATCTGTCAAAATATTTATTAGGCCACTTTAGTGCCAAGATTACTCTAAGTTACATAGTAATATCATTTTTATCTCTACTACCATGCATTATTGCTATAGATACACACGTAGACATTTTACAATTAGCAAGTGCTTACATTGGTATTATTTTACTAGCAACATGCATAATTAGCATCAGTACACTTTCTGCAGTAATTGCTAGCAATATTATTTCAGCCATGGGTATAACATATCTTATTATTGTCAGCTTAACCCTATTAGAATGGTGTGCTCAGTTCACCAATGAGTACTACTATATAATCAAATCTATCGCCCTGTTATCTCCGATAAAAAACTTCTTATCTGGAAATATTTTTGCTGTTGACATCTTATATTATGTATATATTAGCGCCGTATGCCTAATCCTTGCTGTTGCCATATTAAACTCAAAAGAAGATAGACATGGATATTAAAAAACCCTTAATTTATATAAGCATATTATCCACCATTTTATCTATTTGCTTATATTATGATCGCTACGCGTTATATTTTGATGCAACGCAAAATAAGACTCATGTTCTGTCGAGTAAAGCTCTGAGTGTTTTAAAGGATTTCGATAGCCCTGTACTCATCGATGTATATACTCCAGACATTAAACTACTCAACCAAGTAAAAGATGAACTTTCTATTTATGAACATTCTAGTAATAATTCTTTAATCATCTCTTATAATAATAATGCCCCTAGCATTGATATAGTTAAAAATCCATATTTACAATCAGCGCACCTACTAGTAGCTAGCTATAACGGACATCAACAATATCTTAATATTCAAAAACACATTATCAGTGAAAGCAATTTTATAAAAATGCTAGAGACTTTGAGACTGCAGAATAATAACTGGATAGTTTTTACTAGTGGTAACGGTGAACGCAATCCATTTAGTAACGATGATAAAGAAGTTGGGCTCTTAATGTCACAACTACAGCAACAAGGGCTCAATGTCGCTAACTTTAACCTTACTGATTTATCATCAATTCCAACGAACACCAATCTGTTGGTTATTGCTGGTGCTAGCATCGAATTACCTGACCATTCAAAAAATATTCTTAGAACATTTGTGCAAAATAAAGGCAGCATCCTATGGCTAGTTCAGCCAGGCAAATCAGAAACTTTCAACTTCCTTAATGATATAATTCCTATTCGTGTGGATGATACGATTAGCGTTGACAAAGAATATCAAAAATATGGCTTACCTTCTCCAGGGGTGGTCCTTGGTCATACTAATGAACAGCATTCTACTTATACTTTTGCAAGCTCACTGAATTTATTCCCTTGGGCACACAAACTTAGTTCAATCCAAAACTATGATGATTGGAATATAAGTAATATTATCCAAGGAAATAATTCTGACATACTAGCTATCGAGGCAAGTAGGGGTAAACAACATATAGTGGTTTTAGGCTCTGTAGACTTCATCAATAATGGAGTTATTGAAAATTATTCTAATTTAAATACTATTATGAACATAATAAGATGGCAGCATATGTCACAGAAACCAATCATCTTACCGAGCAACAATCACACTAACTTTGTAATATCAGATTTGCATGCATTTATGATAGAATATGTTTTTCGTATTATCATACCTATAATACTTCTTAGCCCAGTAATATTTAGGGGTATAAAGCACATAAGGCGCAGGCGACGTGTGTGCCAATGAAGTAATGTAGTTGCTTTATTAGCGGTCATACCCATAGTATACTCAACAAAAAGAGGGATATTTTTATGAGTAGATATTTGTTTACTTCAGAGTCTGTATCTGAAGGTCATCCAGATAAAATAGCAGATCAAATATCTGATGCGATCTTAGATGAAATGTTACGCCAAGATCCTAATGCTAGAGTTGCTTGTGAGACTTTTGTAAAAACCGGAATGGTACTCGTCGGCGGCGAAGTAAGATCCAGTGCTTGGGTTGATGTTGAAAGTTTAGTTCGCCAAGTAGTCAAAGATATAGGGTATACAAATTCAGAGATGGGCTTTGATGGTAACTCATGTGCAGTCCTTCAATCCATCGGCTCACAATCTGATGACATTGCTATTGGTGTAGATGAGTCTGCAAACCATGAACAAGGCGCCGGTGACCAAGGTTTGATGTTTGGTTTCGCAACAAATGAAACTGACGTATTAATGCCTGCACCAATAACTTATGCTCACCGATTAGTTGCCAGGCAAGCAAAATTACGTAAAGAAGGAAAACTACCTTGGTTGCGTCCTGATGCTAAGAGTCAAGTCACTTTTATATATGAAGATAATGTTCCGGTTGCAATAGATACCGTCGTTCTCTCTACTCAACATGCACCAGAAGTTTCTCAAAAAGTGATTAGAGAAGCAATCATTGAAGAAGTAATTAAGCCAGTATTGCCAAGTAAATATTTGAAAAAAGAACCAACATATCACATTAACCCTACTGGAATTTTTGTTGTTGGTGGGCCTATGGGAGATTGTGGATTAACTGGTAGAAAAATTATTGTTGATACCTATGGTGGCATGTCTAGGCATGGAGGTGGAGCCTTTTCTGGCAAAGATCCATCCAAAGTCGATCGTTCTGCAGCATATGCAGCCAGGTATGTAGCCAAAAATATAGTAGCTGCTGGCCTTGCTCAAAAATGTGAACTTCAACTTTCCTATGCAATTGGTATTGCCAAACCTACTTCAATTATGGTCGATACTTTTGGTACAGGCGTCCTCAATAATGATGCTCTTATCAACATCATTGAAAACGCTTTTGATTTACGCCCTAGTGGCATTATCAATAGCCTGAATCTACTACGACCAATTTACAAAGCAACAGCAGCTTACGGCCATTTTGGCAGGGAAACAAATGTTTTCCCATGGGAAGCTACTGATAAAGTTGAAATACTACAGGATATGGCCAAGTCTAAGTCTAAAGGAATCAAACATGGAACAAGCAACACAGCTGAAATCTAAAGGAACAACTAATGAATTAGTTGACTACAAAGTCGCTGATATTTCTCTTGCCGACTGGGGAAGAAAAGAAATCAACATTGCTGAAAACGAAATGCCTGGCCTTATGGCACTAAGAAAAAATTATGCTACCGAGCAACCACTACAAGGCGCACGCATTATTGGGTGTATCCATATGACGATACAAACAGCAGTATTAATGGAAACTCTTGTAGCTTTAGGAGCACAAATTCGTTGGAGCTCATGTAATGTATTCTCAACACAAGATCATGCCGCGGCGGCAATGGCTATGGCAGGGATCCCCATTTATGCTTGGAAGGGTGAAACAGATGAAGAGTATGAGTGGTGTCTTACAAAATCTATTACTGGTGACCCAACATGGAAACCCAATGTTCTTTTAGATGATGGTGGAGATCTTACTAAAGTAATGCATGATGACTTTCCAGACTTATTATCTAATGTACGTGGTGTTACTGAAGAAACAACTACTGGTGTCCATCGACTCTATGAAATGCAAAAATCTGGTCAACTAAAAATTCCAGCGGTTAATGTTAATGATTCTGTAACTAAGTCTAAATTTGACAACTTATATGGCTGTCGTGAATCATTAGTCGATGGCATTAAACGTGCAACAGATGTAATGATTGCAGGTAAAGTTGCTGTTGTTGCAGGTTATGGTGATGTTGGAAAAGGATGTGCACAATCTTTAAGTGGCTTAGGTGCCTCGGTTTTAGTTACCGAGATTGATCCTATCTGTGCTCTACAAGCAGCAATGGAAGGATTTCGCGTTGTAACTATGGAGGAGGCTGCAAGTCAAGCAGATATTTTTGTTACTTGTACTGGTAATGTCGACGTTATTACTCACGATCATATGTTATCTATGAAAAATGATGCCATTGTTTCTAACATTGGTCATTTTGATTCAGAAATAGAAGTAGCTTCTCTAAGACAATATAAGTGGGAAAATATTAAACCCCAAGTTGATCATATTATTTTCCCAGATGGGAAACGTATTATTCTTCTAGCCGAGGGGCGCCTGGTCAACCTGGGTTGTGCAACAGGGCACCCAAGCTTCGTAATGTCTAATTCCTTTACTAACCAAGTTCTAGCTCAAATAGAGCTTTGGAATAACCATAAGCAATACCCTGTTGGTGTCCATGTATTACCCAAACATTTAGATGAGGAAGTTGCTAGCTTACATCTCGAAAGAATCGGGGTGAAACTTACCAAACTAAATGAAAAACAATCAAAATATTTAAATATTGCCATCAATGGTCCATTTAAACCTAACCACTACCGATATTAGGAGCAGCTTTTATGGCAGAATTTAGTTTTGAGTTTTTTCCACCAAGAACAGATAAGGGGTTACAAAACCTTATTAATGTCGCTAAGAAATATGAGGCCCTTAATCCTTCATATTACTCTGTTACTTTTGGTGCTGGTGCTACGAGCCAAGATAAAACTTTAGATACTATAAAAGCCTTAGCTGATAATGTAAACGTAGCTCTAGTTCCACATATTTCATGTGTGTATGCAACGCAACAAAGCACTGATAATCTGCTGAAAATATATAAAGATTTAGGTATTAAAAAATTATTAGTGTTGCGTGGTGATTTACCTCCAAGTGAATCTCTTGGCCAATTTCAGCATGCGATTGATTTGCTAAGATACATAAAGGATAACTATGCCAATGATTTTGCACTTGAGGTTGCGGCCTACCCTGAGTATCACCCACAATCAACAAGTGCAAAACAAGATTTTAAATTTTTTAAAGATAAAGTTGATGCTGGTGCCTGCGGAGCAGTTACTCAGTATTTTTATAATTTTGAATCTTTTGAGCATTTTCATAGAGCCTGTATAGATTACGATATAACAATCCCTATCACTCCTGGCATTATGCCAATTTATGATGTGCAACAGCTAGAAAGATTTTCAAATCGCTGTGGCGCTGATTTACCTAGATGGCTTTCTAAAGAATTACTTTCTTTTGGTGATGATAAAGAAGCCATGATTGAACATGGTGCGAAGGTAGTTGCAGAATTATGCAAAAAAGTTCTAGAACTTGGCGTACCAGGTATTCACTTCTACACCTTAAATAGATATGATGCTATTGCTGAAATTTATGATTTATTGCGAAGCCCATGAGAAAACTAAGATTTTACTATCCAGAAAAACTTATTACCTTCCAAGAGTTGGCTTTAGATCAAAAGTCACAACACCACCACATTAAGCACGTATTACGCTTAAAGGTCGGCAATACTATCGAATTATTTAATCACCACGATAATGTTGCTGAGGCAACAATAACTAATGTTGGTCGTAATACGGTACATGTTCAAGTTGGAACGGTTACACAACAACTAACAAAGTCATCACTCTCAACTCATATTGGACAAGTGGTAGCAAAATCTACAGCCATGGACTTTTTTATTCAAAAAGCTACCGAACTTGGTGTAAGTAAAATAACCCCATTGATCGGCGATCATACAAATATTCGTAAAGCTGGCAATAAACTTGAAGATAAAAAACAACACTGGGAAAATGTCGCTATCTCAGCCTGTGCACAAGCTTATAGAAATGATATTCCTACTATTGCTGATGCTGTAACTGTAGATGAGTGGTTAGCCATGGAGCACACTGGGGCAAAATTACTTTTGAATCCTGATCCCAATGACTCTGTAACTAGTTTTTCTCAACATGACAGTTACAATTTATTATTTGGCCCTGAAGGTGGCCTTACTAAACGTGAAATTGAACTTGCAGATCATCACGGCTTTAGCTCAGTCAATCTTGGACCTAGAGTCCTACGTGTTGAAACAGCCTCTTTAGCAGTTTTATCGATCCTACAGTATCAATTTGGTGATCTAAAATGAGTCAAGCCTTGGGCTTTGACTTTGGTATGAAATATATTGGGGTAGCCTCGGGACAAACACTAACTAAAACAGCAACTCCACTTACAACAATAAGAGCTAAAGATGGTATTCCAATCTGGTCTGATATAGATCAATTAGTAGATGACTGGCAACCTAACGATATTGTTGTTGGCCTACCATTAAATATGGATGGTACTGACCAACTTATGACTAAAAGAGCTAGAAAATTTGCCAACCGAATTAAAGAAAGATATAAAAATATTCCGGTACATTTAGAAGATGAACGCCTAACTAGCTGGGAAGCTAAACAGCATAGTGATATTCCTAATAAAAATTTTACATTAATAAATGCAAAAGCTGCTGCCATTATTCTGCAACAGTGGTTAGAATATAAGATAGAGTAAGTTGACACTTATATATTATTCTTTGTAAAGTTATCTTACAAACCGATGTTTGTTTGTGATGCAATGGAGTTGCTTCAAAGTGATGAGATCTCAATTACCTTCGAAGAAACAAGATGGAGCTATCTTAATGATCGCGATGATCATGATAGCGGTTCTTGTAACAATAGGCTCAGCAACACTATCAGGGGTTATGGCAGAAAGCAAATCAGTACGAGCAGGAAGAGCCCTTCTTGCTAGAGAGAGGCCTGGTAACTTTGATAAATTAAATACAATTGTTCGCAATAAACAACAAGTTATGGGAAAAATAGATAACGCTCCGTACTTAAAACCTAGAGTTCTTGATTTTGTCTCTATTGGTAGCACTCAATTAACATTAAATGGCATTCCAGCTGTTTATCAACAACCCAATATCACTAGAATAACTTGTCCAAATAACCTTACTGCATCTCTACCAGTTATTGGTGATGTATGCCCAACCATCTATAGCAACGACATTAATGATTTTGTTGAAGTTTTCCAAGAAACTTGGGGCGGACATGAAGACTATCCTAGAGGCAACAAACAAGTGGGGGTAGATGCTAGCAATGCTGACCATGGATTATTCTCTACTGAATCTTATCCTAGAGTATTTATACTCAGCCTGTTGGTCATAAACGATAGTATTTACACCTATATTTATAACAAAGAATCATTTTTTATTCCTGCAGACTTTACCCTAGAGGAAGCAATTCCCGACCAAGTTGAAGTAATCCAGGAACATATGGGTGTTGGCACTGATAATACTGTCCAAATTAGGATTGTAGAAATGAAGCCATCATCAGTGTCTTTGTGTAACGATAAAAATTATTCGTATGGTACTGAAATTGGACCAAATATAAACTCAAACTGTCCATCTCAATGTTATAACAACGTTGATCGACCTACATGTACCCAATCTACAAAACTGACATGCGAAAGTGTCTCTCCAAGGGCATACTTCACTGATGTTTTTGAAGCCGATCTGACAGCCTTCCGGGATCCAGAGAACATAAGGTTCAATCCTATAAATACTCTGGCAAATACCTGTGCTGAGTGGCAGCACAGCGCAATCATTGACTGCTCAGTAAATAATTTAGAATATCATGATCCATATATTATCCCACAGGCAGATAGTTATACCTTTACTAATTTAATTGATACCAATATTTTCTCAGTATTTAACAATACTAATAATATGAAACTCCCTGTGCCAGACAATCAACGTGACTCTTGCTCCAGTTTTCCAGACCACACGGATCTAAAAGCTAATCTTTTCATGGGATCATATTATGATTATGACTCAGAGGACAAACAAGTCATAGGACAGCCTTATATTATTCCATCTATACCAGATATCAGAAATAGTAATCCTTATACATATTGGACCAATTTTATTGATAGCAGTCATGAATTGCTTATTAGCAACCCTCAGGTACAAGCTTTAAAAGCCAACGACACTTTGAATGATTTAATAGTTGAACTAGATGCACCCTGGATAACCATGCCATCTATATTTAGTAAAATTGCTATTGGTTGGTTAAGCGCAAATCCACAGCAAATAGTCTCGCTCAAATTTTATGATAGTGATCAATATCTAAGAGCAGAGCGCCACAATTCAGATCCAGATTGTGATGATGGCTCATGCCTATATGACTGGGACTGTGGCAGCTCTGGAATCAAGTCATTTGACTACTGGTATAATAATTTACCTTATGCATATCATTCTGACTCAGTTGGCTATTATGTATCGGCTATTGGCAATGTTGCTTGCAATGGTAGCACTGTCCTAAGTGAGGTAAAACCTAATGCTAATGCACTAGGACTAGTTTATGATATACCAACTACAATAATGGTTACAGAGCAGCATTGGTTCCAACCTTCAGATACAGTAATCCCAAATTGGTCGTGTAGTTCTGGGATAATAAGTTTTCTACGACATTTCTGGAATTTTATAATTATAGAAGTTAATGGCAGATGTGGACTTTCTAGACATACCCCTCCTGGATACTATAGACCTGTAACCGTACCACATACCACTTACACACCGAACGATCACTATTTAACCGAGAATAAAAAAGCTCATTGGGATAAAGATGATGGAGAATTAGAGTTATCAGAGATTGGGCCTAGGGTCAAAGGTATTGCAGTCACTACTGGCTCTATAGTAGATTATGTTCATTTTATTCCTTATGATGGCACCAACATTGGTAAATGTACTAACGACCCCTCCTCCCCAACAACATATAGTGAGCATCGTTTCAGAACAAATTCAAATTATTGTGTTAATGTCCAAGGGGGAGATGAGGGTGGTGGAGCCAGAAATCAACATAGCACCCAAAACTCACATCAAGACGGCACTCACTTGTATGCAATTACCTGCCCATCTGACTATGTCAAAGAGTTTAAATGGCTACCACAAACTAATTATTATGCAAGCAATGATCAATACTCTGATATAGCAATAATAAAAGATATTCGTTGCTCAAATGGCACAACACTACAAGATACTAGTGGAAGAACTCATTATGGGGCGCAGTCTAACCGATGTCCAAGCCAAGGTACATCTAACAACTATAGAATATGGTGCGATGGGGAGCCTTTACCGCCATATGATGCAACCTCAGAATGTATAGAACGAGGGTTTGGGGCTGAATCATCAACAACTATAAGAAATGGTGCTACAACAGGCATTAGTTGTTAATGACAATATAGTTATATATGGAATGAATTAAGATCTCCCACTCTAGAATGTAGTGTGGGAGATTGATAAGAAATAACTCAATCATAATTATTTACTAGCATGTTCTTTTACTTGCTTAAGAGCTGCGTTGAATTTTTGAATAAAATCATTTTTATAAGGAAATTTACTACTGTTTTTAGCAAACCCTACATGAGCATTTTCACTACTTACTTTTTTTATAACTAACCCTTTAGAAAGTGATGGCATGTCTATCATTAAATTATCAACAAGAATAGAATTGTTAGTGTAACAATCAGCTTGACCTGAGCTCACCATTTCAAGATTATTCATAGAAGAGTCACTCTCTATTAATTTTATTTTACCTTCTTTGACCAATACTGAAAAAGGATTCCCCGCAGTATTACCTGTATCTCCAGTAAACGTTAGCCCAAGATAATCATTAGGAAAATAATTTCTAGGTTGACTCATAGCAGTATTATTACAAACCACAACAAAATCTTCAGTATAGAGAGGCTCTGAATATGGAGAAATCCATGGTCTTTCATTTGGTCGATAATAAGGGGGAACAATTGCAAATGCATTGCCATTTTTCACAGCATCTAGACCTTCCTGCCAAGGCATCATTTGCCAACGTAATTCATAATCTGGCATTAACTCAAAAGCTTGGCTGACAATATCAACATACTTACCTTTTGCCACGCCCTGCTCATCATAAATAAAAGGTTTATAGTTTGCATCTCCAACCATTGTAACTACAGTTGTCGCAAAAGCTAATGGTGCTAATAACATAGCGAATATTGTGGAAAGGAATAATCTTTTTATTTTCATAGTTATCAACCTCAAATTGTTCATATTAGTTATTAAGTGTAGTCAAGCAATTTGATATATTGTGAGGGAAATGTTGATAATTATCAGAGCAATTACAATAGGTTGTAAAGTTTAATAAACTTTCATAAATTGAGAGTAGTTATAGACTAGATAAGAAATGACATTTTCATGAAACCTCCCACTGAAGCTTATTCAGTAGGAGGTTACACATATTTTTGTAAAAAATTAAGCTACAGTTCCACCAAAACCAATTTTTATACCTAACATAGCAGTTAGGACATTATTGTAGGTTGCAGTGCTATTTTTAAGCTTGTAGTTTCTTAGACCCATGTAGACTTCTGCATTTACTGAATCAAATTTCTGAGCAACACCTGCTCCATATGATGTAGCTTTATCATTATTTGCGACGGCATTCTTTCCATTAAAGTAATCTACCGCAAAATTAGTTTTTCCGTATGAGTTCAAGTCAGATTTTTTACCTACTTGTACATACCCATAGCGATGATTTTTATCTCCATCATTTAGCCTTTTTCTTTTTGCAAAAGCCACTGATGCATTCAGCCCTGTACCATTATGTAAAACACCTGCAGAGCCATCTAAAACTTTCTCCGCTTTACTATTACCATTTTTAGAAAACTTATAATATCCCAAAGCCCCTCCAAACAATATTTCTTTGGTTTTATCACTATTGTAGGTCAATGCTACATCTGAGCCATACTGTTCATTATTAATACGTCCAACTGATGCAGACACTACCACACCGGCAAAATCTGGTGAGGTATACCGAGCTCTATTTTTACGACCCAAGCCATCATAATTATTAAAGTAAGTCCCAACAGTAGGATCTGTACTCACAACTTTAGAGTTAGAGCTCTTATCATGAAAATATAGTCCACCACCAACTACTGAGACAGCAGAATATGAAGTATTCCATGTATCAGAGAAACTAACTTCAGCAGTACCATCTGTAGCCATGCTACCTTTTCCTACTGATATTGTTCCAAAAGAAGTCTTTAACCAGGTATCAGCATGACGAATTGAAAAAGAATCTGATCCTGATCCGTCTAGCTGATTAACAGAAGCACTATTTGCAGCCACTAAACCTAGTTCAAATTTTCCACCTATCATCAAGCATTCTTGTACATCAACATCACCAGCAACACCAAACCTAGTACCACTAGCATCATTGTCTGCAAAAAAAGTATTTTTTGCATGGCCATCATCTGCAGCAAACGCGACCCTATTAACATGTCCGTACCAAGTAGTCCCAGCTACAGACAACTGCGGTGATAATAATACCGCTATAGACATAATATATAATTTGTTCTTAATACGCATGAGGACTCCAATGTAAACGCTTTAATGATAATAAAAAAATAAAATATTATTCTAATTATAGAGGGATAATATTAATTATCAAAATTAATTTCATTGCAATAAAGATAATAGAAATATCCATGGTGACAAATTAATGAAATTTTAATTTATTGTTGTAGTAAATACCGATTATATAATTGCTATCTGCCAACAGTATAACCATTACCAAAAAATGGTTTTGCGAAAATCCACCACCACCTGAACCAGGAGTTACTGGCATAATAGTGTAATTCTATTGATTTTGCACCCATGGCCTCTCAACCATCCCTAGGTTATCTGTGTTAAACGCAAATACACTAAACTCTTCTGGGTATTGCGTATCAGCAATATTATAAATGGAAGTATTCAGATCTTCGTATATATGTGGTGTTAGTACTGTGAATTCTATTACATGACGCATTTTTTTATCATTATATTCAGACCACTCAGCATCAGATACATTTCTATAGCTTGCTGTATCTGTAGTTAAACGTACATCTTTTTTCGTACGAATTAAGATAGACACTCTTACTGCAATAACACGTAATTTTTCTTCCTGAGTTAATTCACGTATATCTTTAATTCTAAAAGTCTCAAACCTTGGATCTGTAAGTTGTGCAAACATATTAAATTCATCAATATTACCGTCTATAATTTTGACCCAGGTTGAATCATCAGATGAGCACAGTAAACTATCTCCATCTTTTTTCAATCTTAAATTTTGATTACGGTTAGGCCCTACAACATTACCATTACAATCAATAATATTTAGTGGCGGACCTGTTGAGGCAACAAATTTATACTCTTCATTGTTATAATCGATATGATTACCGTTATATAGGGCACCAAGGTCATTGTACACTGACTCTGCATGTTGCCTATAACCAGTTTGAGATATCAATCTATCTAAATGATAAACTACAAATCTAGATTCTTGACTTATTTGTCCCATGCTCTTAGTCAGAGATGTGACCTGTTTGCTGGTGCCAAATACCTGCATGATAGACATAATTAAGAATGAGCCCGTAGCCAAACCAATTAGCAAAGAAGCCAGCGACATACCCTGTTGTCTAAAATATGTTTTTCTCATAATCATCCTATCTACATTATTGAGACTCCATCCAAACTAGAGCCACCATCTTTCTTATCTTCTTTTAATTTAATCAATAACCTTAAATTATTTTCCGAATCTGCTGCACGCATTGCATCATCATAGCTAATAAGTCCTTTTTGATACAGAGAAAATAAGGATTGATCTATAGTCTGCATGCCCTCACTTCCTGATCTTTCCATCAAAGGCTTAACCTCACTTATATTACCATCTTTAATGTGAGCGGTCATTGCTGGTGTATTTAATAAGACTTCCATAACTGCAACTCGACCTTTACTCCCTTTACGTCGCACTAACCTCTGTGCAACTATGCCAGATAAATTAACAGATAACTCTGCATATATTTGATTATGGTTACCTTGAGGGAAAAAACTAACTATCCTCTCTAGAGCTTGAGAGGTATTAGTCGCATGTAATGTCGCAAGACACAAATGTCCAGTTTCAGAAAAATGGATCGCATGCTCCATAGCTTCTTTAGTTCTAATTTCACCGATTAAAATAATATCAGGTGCTTGCCGCAAAGTATTTTCTAATGCATCTTGCAACGAATGGGTATCAATTCCTACTTCTCTTTGACTAACAATACATGACTGATGATCATGTATAAATTCAATAGGATCCTCGATCGTGACAATATGTCCGGTATCATACTTATTTCTATTACCTATCATGGCTGCAAGAGTAGTACTTTTACCACTACCAGTAGCTCCCACGACTAAAACTAGTCCTGTTCGCACCATTGAAAGTCTCTCAACTATACTTGGAACCCCCAATGCCGCAAGCTCTGGAATTTTATCTTCAATTCTACGTAGTACAGCTCCAATAGTATTTTTTTGATAATACAAATTAAGACGGAATCTGCCAATATCATTAAAAAACAAAGCACAATTAAGCTCTAAATTATTTTCGAATTCAGATATTTGCACTTCATTTAATTCTTGGTAAATAAGACTTTTACATCTATCTTCAGTTAAAAGTTCATCTGCAATATTAACTAGTGCCCCATCAACTTTCATTGATGGCTTGGCACCTACAGCTAAGTACAAATCTGAAGCTTTCTCTTTCACTACAGCCTGTAAAAAATTTTCTAAATTCAAGTGTACTACCTACCTTTATTTGAACAAATCTTTATTTTCCGCCTTCATTCTTGCAGCTTTCATTGAAATTGTTTTTTTGCGCACTAACTCTTGTAAACATTGATCTAAAGTCTGCATGCCAAGTGATTTACCAGTTTGCATGACAGAATACATTTGTGATACTTTTTCTTCCCGAATAAGATTTCGAATTGCTGATGATGCAATCATAATTTCATGGGCGGCGGCTCTACCAACATCTTCTTTGGGTACCAGTACTTGTGAAATTACTGCTCGTAATGACTCGGATAACATTCCTCTAACTATGGCCTTTTCTCCAGCAGGGAAAACATCAACCATTCTGTCAATAGTTTTAGGAGCCGAGCTAGTATGCAAGGTACCAAACACTACATGGCCAGTTTCAGCTGCTGATAGTGCTAACCTAATAGTCTCTAAATCTCTCATCTCCCCAACCAAGATCACATCAGGATCCTCACGCAAAGCTGATCGTAATGCATTATTGAAGCTTTTTGTGTCTCGACGTACTTCTCGTTGATTTATCACTGACTTTTTTGGTTTATGAACAAATTCAATAGGATCTTCCACCGTCAAAATATGGTGCCCTTTATTTTCATTAAGGTAATTGACCATAGCAGCAAGAGTAGTACTTTTGCCACTGCCAGTTGGACCTGTTACTAATACCAAACCTCTTGGAGTATCTGCAATATCTTTAAATATTGTTGGAGCACCAAGCTCCTCTAAACTTTTAATTATTGTAGGTATAGTCCGTAAGACCCCAGCTACACCACGATCCTGATGAAACACATTAACCCTAAATCTTGCCAAGTCAGGAATTTCAAATGAAAAATCTATTTCTAAGTCATTCTGAAAGTCTTTACGCTGTTCGTCACTCATAACATCAAACAACATCTGAGATGCTTGTTCATTCGTTAATACAGGAAGATCTAACTTCTTTATTGTGCCATCAACCCGAAGAAGTGGAGGCATACCTGTAGTAATATGCACATCTGATGCACCATTCTTTACCCCAAACGCAAGTAATTCTGTAATATCCACTATCTACCCCCAAGTTAAAATTAGTTAAAATAGATCCCATGTAAACTCAAAGGACCAATATATGCATGATGTTCAACGCAACTACACTACCATTAAGAAGCAAATCCTATTAGCTTGCCAACAAGCTAATAAGAATTCAGAAAATATTAAACTCCTTGCCGTTAGTAAGGGCCGCGACCTAGCTCACATCAAGTCTTTGCTCGCAAAAGGACAGCTCGACTTTGGTGAAAACAAGGCACAAGAAGCCGTTGATAAGATTATATCACTCAGTAATACCAATATTATCTGGCATTTTATTGGTCCAATTCAAAGTAATAAGGCTAAAATAATTTCCGAGCATTTCCAGTGGACCCACAGTTTGGATAGGCTCAAAATTGCCAGTCTTCTAAATAAACATAGACCAAAAACTCTCAGTCCACTAAATGTATGTGTACAGGTAAATATCGACCAAGAACCACAAAAATCTGGTATATTACCTTGTGATCTAGAGCAATTTATTAGTGAGCTAATCAAACTAGATAATTTGCGACTACGCGGTCTCATGTGCATACCAAAGAAAAGTACAAATAGCACAGTCAATCGTGAAACATATCTTCAGGTAGCTCAAATATACAATCATTATGCTAAAGATTATGATTTTGATACTCTATCTATGGGGATGAGCACTGATTTTCCAGAAGCTATCGCCTCTGGTGCAAATTTAATTAGAATCGGAACAGCACTATTTGGACCAAAATAGGAAACAATCATGCAAACTGAGGATCTAAAAATTGCAATTATTGGTGCTGGCAATATGGGTAGCTACATTGCCATTGCTCTCAATAGAAAATATCCAAAACATATTTATATCTTTGATAGAAATATCTCTAAATGTAAAATGATGACTGACCAATATGGTATTCATAGTAGTACAGACATAAACAATGAATTAAATTTTGATGTCCTTATAATTGCTATCAAGCCACAGCAAATAGAGCCATCACAAGAAATAATTAAAGCCTTATTAACCACTAATACGATCATCCTAACGGTTGCAGCAGGAATGCCCATATCTTTCTATGAGGATATCTTCGGCACACAAAGAACAATTATTAGAGCTATGCCTACAACAGCAGCAAAATATAGTCAAAGTGCTACAGCTGCCTATTGTAAATCCAATGTTAGCTCTAATATTAAAGATCAAGTAAATGAATTAATATCTGCCATGGGTACAGTGACCTGGCTTGATAATGAAGAACATATTCATATTGCTACAGCTATTGCAGGATCAGGTATTGCCTATTATTTTACAATAATATTGCAAAAGATTTTAATTGCTGAGAAACTGGGCCTGCCCACTGAAAAAGCAGAGGAACTAACTATTCAAGCTGTTATCGGCGCCGGAAGCATGGTTAAAAATGAAAATTTATCTATGAACGAACTTATACAACAAGTCACTTCCCCGAATGGCGTTACTGCTGCGGCCATTATGGCTATGAAAGATAATGGCATATATGATCTTATGGAAAGCACACTGCACGCTGCGATAACCCGTTCAAAAGAACTTGGAGCTATATAATAATGTACTCACCTCTACAGAATGCTATATCATTTCTACTTGGTATATTTTTTTCAATGTATATTTATACTGTACTCCTACGTATTATCTTTCAAATTATGCGTGTGAATTTTTATAATCCAGTAGCACAATTTATTGTGAAAGTGACCAATCCAACTTTAATACCACTGCGCCGAATTATTCCAGGCTATCGTGGTTATGATATTGCTGGATTTGTTCTAGTAATACTATTACAACTAATCTTTATTCTTTTGAGCTTGCTAATTAGTGGGAGCCTTCCAACTTTTAGCACCAATTTTTGCCTGGGGATCTCTATTTGGACTATTGGAGCATTAATTGCAACGGTATTCGGCCTATATATTTATCTCGTCATTATCTCTATTATTTTAAGTTGGGTTATGCCAATGAGCCCTGTATCATCGGTGCTTAACTTACTTACTGAGCCACTATTATCTCCGATTCGTAGACGAGTGCCCCCTATTGGTATGTTCGACTTATCCCCATTAATATTTCTTATTGGCATACAGCTATGTCAAATATTAATTTCTAGCCCTATTACAAAATATGGTCAAGATCTTATGCGACACTAGTAAAAATAATTTAAATAATAATATTGAAAGTTGAACTATTGATTTGATTAGATTTTTTAAAATCTGCTACTTGAGCTTGAAGCAACATGTTATTTTTAGTGAAAATAGCTATTTTAGATGCCATGCTTGCATCATTTACTATATTTTCTGCACCTTGAAAACTTACAGTGGTTGCTGATGCTGCATTATAAGCACTTCCAAAACGATTACTTATAGCACCAATATTGGTTTGTTCTAATGAAATATCTGCTATAGAAGCATCTATAGTTGCAATTGAAATAGCTGCACTCTCGGCTGAACTTAAGTCTATATCATCTAGAGCTCCAGACATATCATTTATATTAATTGCAAGCGGTGAATTAGGATCAATCCCAGCCTGAATATATAAATTACTAGAATCACCATTTAATAAACCAATGCCATTAAAATTACTTCCCGCTATGCTCTGATCTACACTTTCCTTAATCTGATTAAACTCACTTATAATTGCCGACCTATCACTAGAGTGCAAAGTCCCATTTGATGCTTGTAGTGCTAACTCTCTTGCTCTAGATAAAGATGTCTGGACACCGGACAAGGCCTGTTCTGCAAAATAACTTAAATTCGCACCATCACTTATATTTCTTTGTACAGCAGTTGAACTACGTACCTTTCCTGCATATTCAGCGGATAATATCGCATTACTAATATCATATGCACTAGTAGAGCTAGACTTTGAAAATAAATTTTGCCGTATAGCTGTTGCAGTAGATGCTAATAATTTTGAGGAAGCTAAATTATATTTAGAATATATGTTTTCTGTGTTTTTTATTTGTAAGCTATACAAAGATGTTGATCTATTAATCAGCCTATCTGCAAAGCTAGTATTCGAAAAATATGTATTTACACTGATTGGCACCCTACACCTGCACCCTATCTACCCTTATATAAAAGTATAGACCAGCAAACAAAGGCATGTGTTGTAATTACTACGACATGCTTACATTAACGTTCTCTAGATACGCCTTATAGATTATTCAGATAATAACAATAATTCAGTTATATGGTAAATTTCACTTTCCTGAGATGACAATGAGCACTGCGGGATGGTTCCGTATCTTTAAAGACTCTAGCATTGTTTTGGCCGTACAAAATAGGCTCTTTTACCATCCTGACATTTTCAAGTAACCTTTCCAGATGCTTTAATGAAATTCCCCTTTCCATGAATAAAGTCTCCATTTCATTGGATAAGTGTTCCGGATAGTATGTTATCTCCTCACAAGCTAGTGTTGTTATCTCTATAATTTGCTCATTATTCATAGTAATGTTGTTTGCTCTTTCAACTAACCATGCACATGCCTCATCAGCAAGAACGTTTGTTTTCACTTTATTTAATAATGCTTTTATCGCATAAAAAGATGAAAATATATTTGCCATCATGGTCAACCCATATCCATAATCACAATTTTTATTAACTTGATTCTTCACATAGGCAGTACCAATGTTAATTATTTGTTCCTGGCTAAATTCTCTAGTATTCCAACATTTTTTCTCAACACTAACATGAACAGCATCATAGCCTGAGCATAATTCAAGTACAGGGGAGATGGCTTTCTGATGAATATCACCAGGAATCGTGATTGTGCCGTTATTAATAATAGTTTTTCTTGCCCACTCCAAAGAGTTTGAAATAATTTTTCGCCTCAAATCAGCAAGTACAGCGGATGAAAGGTCATGGTACATTGCTATCTCTGTCAGATTAGAATCACAAAATGAGTATCCATCATGCCCCACCATGAAAAGCAAAAAATCTGCCATTTCATCCGCATTATAAAACTTATACAACTGATCAGAAAAAAAAGTTTCTTCAAATTCCGAGGTCAAATTCCCTCTACTTAAAATAAAAGATTTTTTCAATCCAATAAGTCCCAAAAAAATAGAATCTTTCGAACCAAGAGATTCTAGCATTTTTTTCGTTGCATTCGAGCTCACACTGCAATAAATAGTTAATATATCATTTTGGCACAAATTAGAGTAACGCTTCCATACTGGCATAGAATAAGACCAGGTTATTTTATCTCTATACAGTGCAAGCCATGCAAATATTTTTTCCATGCTTGCAAATGGCACATCAGTAGGAAAATTTATCTCATGTTTTTCTTGAATCATCTCATCCAATCGCACCATAGCCTTAATATGCAATGCTTTTAATTTGTATTGAGACGAAACGTCAAGGTCAGTTGCTGGCAGTTGTGAATATGGGAAATATCCTGTTGCCACCACAAATTCCTCCAGTTCTACAATTTCTCTAGTCTTTAACACCCCTATTAATTTATTTATGTTTTCAATACAGCAGTCATTCCAGCTTGAAAACACAGAACTTTTTTTAGCAACAGACATTAATATCACACCTTCTAGCATCTCATCATAAACAATATTACCTTTTGCTAAAATGCCAAGTTCAAGATCAGAACACAGCGCCCCTGTAATAGCTTGGTTCCTTATTACATTTTTTGTATATTTAGTGTATCCATGTACAGTAGCTGCCCATGCTTCGGAATTTAAACTCACAGCTGTGGGGGTTTGCATCCCCAGAATAATCTCTAAATGATCTTTCCTTATTAACGACATATCTTCAGGAAGAAACACCAAGGCTTTGGTTTTATTACCATCTTCACACCACTTAGCCGTTACTCTGATTTTTTTCAATTGAGAAGCTTTATCAAAAACATCACTCGCAGCCAGAGATGGATTTTGTCTTAAAATGAAGTGTACGTCATCTATGTATTTGTTTTTAACACAATGATGTTTAGCTAACAAAGCTACTAATATATTTTCTATTTCTTGTGCCGAACGTCGATTAGAAAAATTATTTCGTAAAGAACTTAATATATTAGCAACTATCTCAACTGCATCACTATTATCTATTAAAATAATCAATTGTTGTGCAGTTAACACATTAACAGACATCACGCTCCATATTTTCACCGAATGTGCTTTTTCCTGTTCTTGAAAAACATGGAACAACAAAGCTACGTTAGCCTCTTTTTTTGCACATATAGATGTGATGCCACTATCATCTATAAGAAGTTTACTATAGTCATCAGGCATGTAATTGACCATCATATACCTGGGGAATTCGTTAATTAATGCACGCTTATTACTATCTGACAAGTCATAATATAATATTGGAAAATTTGTAAAGCATGGTATGATTTCTCTTAAAACATCCATCAGCTCCTCTTGCTCCATGTGCTTTTGGTTTAAATGTTCCGCTACATAGGCACACAATTTATAATCTAATTTACACATGGACAGGTTGGTAATAATACCAACTAGATATTTAGTACCTAGCTTCAACTTCACCACTAAATCTTTTAGCGACGGTGCAGATAAATTTAATTTAGTTAAAAAATTATCTATGGACTTAATAGCTTGCAATAATACAGGGAAATCTATAAGACCATGCTCATAACACGCTTCTAATTTTAAATAACAAGAACGCACAACCTCCATTAATTTAATAGCTTCACACCAAGACAAATCTATATCAATATTCCTGGCCTTAACTTTAAATCCACTATCTTTGCTAAAGTCCAACAAATGATCAATCAGGTTTAATAATGTATCCTGAGCATATATATTAGAGGCACTTACAAATCCCCCTCCCAAATCAACATACACCATAAACACTATATTTCTACTACAATATTTTTTTGGCAACTGTGAAAATCTAATAATTTCCGGGGACTGTATGGATTTTTTTAATTCACTATCAAGCTTGAAGAGCATGTTTAAATCTAGGTATATAGATATTTCATGAATAAGGCTACTAGCCTCTATTTCTTCCGCCTGTGTTTCAGCTGTGCCAACTATATCGTTAAAACTCACAAACCCACCCTTTTTTTTAAGGTATTCTTATTAAGCATTCTGCTACTATACCACAAAAAATCAGCTTTTTTGAAAGCTTTCCTCCTTCAGCCATGAAATCCAACAAAGATGGTGTATATGCTACACCATCTTTAACGAGCTACTCAATATTAAAACATTCTGCTTCATATACACAAAAATAGGAAAAACATGACTCCGCGCCTTAAATTTGTTAAATTATAGTCTTCTTGGATTTTAGGAATAAACAGATTATGAGGATTGTTTTTGCAAGCTCTAACAAAGGCAAGTGCACTGAGATCGCTAATAAACTCCAAGGAAACTTCGAAGTAATTCCTCAATCCACACTTGGTGTAGTCGATATTATTGAAACCGGTTTAACCTTTGTTGAAAATGCCATCTTAAAAGCACGCAATGCTTGTAAACACACTGAATTGCCATGTATTGCCGATGACTCTGGCCTAGTTGTTGAACACTTGAATGGCGCTCCAGGCCTATATAGTGCTAGGTATTCTGGCCCTGATGCTAATGAGCAAAAAAATATTGATAAAGTTTTAACCAAGCTCAATGGCATAACCAACCGTGCGGCTTATTTTTACTGTGCTTTAGTCTATCTGAAAAAATATAATGATCCAGCTCCCAAAGTTATTATAAAAACTTGGCATGGCGATATACTTAAAGAATCTGTAGGCATAAAAGGCTTTGGTTATGATCCAATATTTTGGGTACCAACCCACAATGTAAGTGCGGCGGAGCTCGACCTTACAACTAAAAATACAATTAGTCATCGCGGACAAGCACTTACTGAACTCACTAATTTCCTTCTTCCGGCAAATGACTAACTCCATAGCCTTATATGTTCACTTACCTTGGTGTATTCGCAAGTGTCCATATTGTGATTTCAATTCACATCAATTGAACACTACCTTACCTGAAGATGATTATATCAATGCGCTATTGCTAGATTTAAAAAATGATCTACATTTTTTAAATACCCAAAGAGTAATTACTACTATCTTTTTTGGTGGTGGCACACCTAGCCTTATTAGTCCTGCTGCATACAAAAAACTGTTAGATGGTATAAATAAGCAAATACCTATATCTAGTAGGGCAGAAATAACCATGGAAGCTAACCCTGGAACAGTTGAGCACGCTAATTTTAAAGACTATTATAAGGCCGGTATTAATCGTATCTCCTTAGGAGTTCAAAGTTTCCAAGCTGACAAACTCAAAATATTAGGCCGGATCCATGGTCAAGAAGAATCTCATAATGCTATTAATAAAATTAAAGATGCTGGTTTTGATAATTTTAATATCGATATTATGCACAGCCTTCCAGAACAGGCTCTACATGAGGCATTAGAAGATTTGCAAACCGCTATTGCTCACACTCCAACTCATATATCTTGGTACCAATTAACGCTAGAGCCTGGAACAAATTTCTATCATAAACCCCCATCACTACCCAGTGATGAAGTACAAGATGAAATCCATGATCAAGGCAGCAAACTACTCAATGAATATAACTATTTACAATACGAAGTATCAGCTCATTCTTTAGAAAATAATCACCACTGCTCTCACAATAAAAATTATTGGTTATATGGTGACTATATAGGCATTGGTGCTGGCGCACATGGAAAAATATCTAACTCCGAAAATAATTCTATTATCCGAACAGTAAAAATTCGCCACCCCAAATTTTATTTAACACCAACAAAACCATTCCTAGCCAGTCAAGAAGTAATCGATATAGATCGTCGGCCCCTTGAATTTATGCTTAACGCTCTTCGACTAACAAGCGGCTTTAACACATTACAATTTGAGGCTGCAACCATGCTCCCAATCTCATGCATTAAGCCACAACTACAAAAAGCTATTGATACCGGCTTTTTATCGTTGCATAATAGCACCTACAAGCCAACACAAACTGGAATGTTATTTCATAATGACTTGCTAGAAATATTTTTGGCGCATGATAACACCTTAGAGTCAAACCAACACTATGAGCACAAATAGTTACCTGCCTGAACCAAACGAATTAAGCGCTGTAAGCCTACACTTTTTTGAAAGTCGCTTACAAATTAAATTAATTATGTTAACAATGAACATGCTTTCATTGATATTAGCTTCATTAGTTATGCTTGTTTTTCAAACCAATGGAAATATTAGTTATAATTCTATATTTTTTGTTATTTTTGCTTATGTATGGCTTTTTCATAGAAAGAAAGTACAACAATTTTTTGTACGTCAACGTTATAGAAAGGCTATCTCACGCAATCCCGAACAACCATGGTCATTTCATGTAACAAAATATAAAATCAAAGGCCAGGTCATGGCTAATGACATCAATATTAAATGGACCAGCATACGTAAAATTTATTACTTGAAAAATTTACATGGTTACATGATCCCCCTAACTGGATTAAAAAATTCTGGGAGATTCATCTGGCTACCAAATTCTGGATTTAACCAAGAAAATGATTTGCTTCAATTCAAGCAATTCCTAATTGATAATAAAATAAAAATAAAAAAAAGATAATTCCATAATCAACATTTTTTATGGGTAATACCAATTTACACTGATCATCAAAGTAGTTGTAAATAAAATTGTCATCATTCCTCCATACCTAAGAAAGTGATGAGCCTTATATCCTCCAGGGCCTGCAATCAAAGCATTAACTTGATGTGTTGGAATCAAAAATGTATTACATGCAGATAGAGCAACAATTAATGCCAAAACTTTTGGATCCGTGTTTAATTGCACACCTATATTTAATGCCAATGGCACCATTAAAATAGTGGCCCCAATATTTGATATAACCAAAGCCATTATTGTAGTGAACAAAGATAGTATCAATTGTACTGACCAGATAGGCAAGTGCAATAAATAATCTAATACCAAATTTATCAACCAATTAGCTGTACCACTAGTTTGCATAACTAAACCTAAAGGTAATAGCCCTGCGATTAGAAATACTGTTCGCCAACTTACACTTTCATAAGCCTGATCTATGGTTATTACACCAGTAACAACCATACCTAAGGCACCAGCTAACAAACTAACAGACAGAGGGGCAAGATCAGCAATCACTAAAGCGATAGAGAGTAAGAAACAAAACAATGCTTGTGGTATTTTATGAGTTAAATATAATTTTTCACGAGGATAAGATGTAGTTATTACTACAAAATCTGGTTGCTCTCTAAACTCATTAAGTGCTTGCCATTGGCTATACATACCCAAAGTATCACCAGTCCTCAACACAACACTATCTAGTGCAGCTCCAGTATATATTTTGTCACCTCTTAATAACGCTAAAACATTAAGGGCATGATTTCTACGCATATGTAATTCTCTAACTTCTTGGCCAACAAATTGTGAGCTAGGTGGTATTACTGATTCAGATAAACCAGATTTGCTTGAATGCAATAATTCTGCAAAAGAATTTAGTTTTTCTTGAACTTGCAATCCATGTCTTTTGGCAAAATCTACAACTAATTGCTTTTTGCCCATTATAGCAATATCTTGGCCGCGTAATATCTGAGTACATCTTAATGGAGGGAAACACATGCCAGATTTTGAGTGAATAGCAATAACTGAAAGCTCCCCTGACATTTCATTTTCAAATTCACGCAAACATTTACCAATTAACGTACATGAGGATAAAACCCTAAGCTCAAAAACTTCTCCTCCCTTATTATATGTTTTTTTAAAGTAATTTCTGATATGGGATATCTTACTACCCTTTGACTTTTTTTCATCTAATTTAGGCATAACCAAGGTTAAATATAATACTCCAACAAATAATAAGAGCAGCCCTATGGGGAATATATCAAATAACTTAAATTTAGAAATATTGGCATTTACAAAATTATTTGCCTCGACAGCATCTGCAAGCAAGCTGTTGAGTATTAGCATTGGACTTGAACCAACAGTAGTCAAAGTACCACCTAGCAATGCACAGAACGCCATTGGCATTAACAAGGATGATTTCGAAATACCCAGACGTTTAGAAATGCGATTTGCTACGGGTAAAAATAGTGACACTGTTCCCAAACTACGCAATATTGAGGATAAAAATCCAGAAATTATTAACAATGCCGTTGATGTTCTCCTTGGATTATTATTTCCAAACTTTAAAATCCAACGAGCAATTTTCACTGTAATACCAGCATTATCTAAGCTATAACTTATGATCATTACCCCAATAAGAGAAATCGAGGCCTCACTAGAAAAACCAGAAAATAGCTGGTTAGGTGGCAATAATCCTGTAAGACCAATAGTCACCAATACTAAAATAGCAACTAAATCTACTCGAACTGACGCTGAAATTAGTATTCCTGAGGTTAAACACAGGATAATCAGCACTAAAATTATTTCATTATTAATCCCGGAACCCATAATTACTCCTATATCTTAATTATATACCCTCATTTCCGATACAAAAACCATCTCGGTAAAATTTAGAAAATCCACATAGGTGAAATTGTTAAATGTCGTCCTGGACAAAACCGTGACCAACCACCTACTATTAATATAACTGTGCAAAAAATGCTTATTGGAGCTACATTTATACTTAGGTGTCTAAGCAATATAATGTATGCACATTAATTAGGTAACAACATGAGCGAAAAAACAATAAAAGAAAAGATAGCTGAAGTAGCTAAAACCTTCCTGGAAACGGCGAAGGCTGTTGCTACTAGCAGCGAAACAAAGGCAGCATTAACATCAGCGAAAGAAACTATCGGCAATGCAGTCAAAAGTGGTAATAAAAAAAATGATACTGCCGCCCCGGAATCTGATGCATCTCCTAAAGACCAGCCTGAAGCAGGCAGTGAAGAAAACAAAGACAAACCTAAAGAATAATATGTTCATCTACTTAAAATGGACATATTATTCATTCAATTGCCTCAGCAAGATTTATACTCCTAGCGATGTTCATAAAATATCCATCAAATAGAAACATAAGCTGCTTATTATCAAAAAAATATTTAATTAACAATATGTGATTGCAGGGTGGTCGTCGCCTTCGATGCAACAATATAAAAAACAGTGGATTTTACTATTTTTTTTTTGTTATGATTTAAGAAATAGCTAAATTAAAGTGTTCCAGGAGGAAATTAATGGCGACTAAAAAGAGAAAGAAGATATCTCAAGCCTTCACTAAATCTCAATTGGTTAAAGAAATTTCAGAAAGATGTGATCTGAACAAGAACCAAGTAACTCATGTTCTTGATGAAATGAAAGATATTATTGCTTCACATCTTAAAAAAAATGGTCCAGAAAAATTCACACTACCTGGAATTCTCAAAATCCAAGTTCGCAATGTGGATGCAAAACCATCCCGAGAAGGAATTAATCCATTTACAAAAGAACCAACGGTCTACCCAGCTAAAGCTGCTTCTAGAAAGGTAAGAGTAACCCCTCTTAAACAACTAAAAGAAATGGCATAATTATTCGTGGCACTTACTTAGACGTAACTAGTGAGTGCCACTTAAAATCGGGAATTTCTCCAAATTTATAATCTCTAATAATTTTATAACCTATTTTTTCTTTAGGTATAATTGGCTCTTCCGAATCACGATATATATCTTCCACAGTAATTTTCAATAACCATGGGTCTATAAAACAATAGTTGCTATCATGTGGCTTAAAAGACACTGCCAGAAACAATCTGTTTTTGATATTTTTCAAAAACAACGTTAATGGCTCTATTGTATACTTACCTACACCAACTTTATGCACCGTTAAAGGAGTCCGACTAAGAAGCTTAAATTCATTGTTTGCAAAAACATATAACTCTACCTTATTCACAATGATTTTTGTTAATTCTTGATTAATTGCAAATATTAATTGCTCTGACTTTGTATCTAAAGTATAGATACCATGTAAAAACCCCTGTGTAGATAATATATCAATACTATCAACTAGCACGCAGAATCTAGGCTTAGAATTTTCAGAATCTGCATATAACTTATGTAACACTCCATGATGGCAATAGGTAGCACTGGGACTCTCTAAACCATACCCCATATACTCATTATCTATATTTTTTACTGCTATTGGCCCAGAGCTTGCTGAGACGACACAGGTTAACTGGCAAGCAACCATAACCTCATCACCACCATTCGCTTGTACATATATACAATCATTCTGTGCGTGAATATTATATATTGCATACCTATGACTATGCCCAGAATAAATCATCACTGGCAACTTTAGGGATAAGAGTATTTTCAACAGCCACATTTTATTGTTTTTAAAAGACCCAGAATCATATTTGCTGTATCTATCTACAACATCCATGTTCATTTTAATGTCTTTGGTTAAAGGCAACCCATAATCATAATTTATAATTGGTGCATGAGTAAAAATTTGTATTTTCTGTATTAACTTAATAGACTGAGGCAGAGTTATAATTAATTTTTTCTGATTTTCATTTAGCATTGTGTTTGCTCGTGGCAACATACCGACCATCTTAACAACAGGCTCTAATATAGATTCGTCTTTACCCCAATCTATACCAACAAACATCTGATTGTCCACAACAAATTTAACATCCACAATTGATGTTAAGAAAAAAAAATAATACCTCTGCAGATATGGTTTATAGTTATATTCCCCCAAATGATGCTTATTAATTATTTTATTATATCCAGGTCCAAATAGTAATATCGCCTCATAAAAAGTTAAATTATGATCCATTGGAATCGTAGAATTAGCTTTAACTCCACCTGGGGATGCAATTTTATTTTGAAACAATCTAGGAGAAATTCCATATGGCATTTCATAGGAATCATGATTCCCAAAGGTAAAAAAAACTGGCTTGCCAAAGTCACGATAAAACTTTTCAATCAATTTGTAAAAATTATTTACGTCAACATATAAAATATTTCTTTCTTTCAATGTTGAATTATTTATATTTAAAGTCTCCCATATAGAATCATGTTCCCAATTATCTATATTTTCAACATCAACATTATAATGAAAATCAACTATATCTCCAGTCACCCATATTATATCTACTTTATTGTTTCGCCCTAATTTGTTCATTAGTTGTCGAACAGAATCCATTGGGTCATGTATCTTTTCTGCTGGTCTTGTATTATTTGCCATTTTTACGGCCATATTTTTCTTCAAAACCACCACTCTAGAGGAAATATGTAAATCTGTAATATGTGCAACATTAATTTCTTTATTGGGCAATACAAAAAAAGGATGCCAATCTTTAGTATTATCCAAACAAATACTTTTCTTTTTTCCTAGACTCAGCTTTTCAAGTTCCGTTATGTTGATTTTTTGCTGTAACCCCGAAGTAATCGCCCCATTTCCAGCCACGTCACCTACTTCATACCAAGCCATATTCTTCAAGCATGGACTCAAGTCTACAGGTTGCCGGCATACTACTATTTTTTTAAAACCATATTCAAAGTATGCCATCAGTACATCCTTGGCAATAGTACAACAAAAATCATCTTGCTTAACTTCAATATAACAATCCATACCGAGCTCCACATCCATTATCCTAATAATCCCCGGTAATAGATCAAATTTACTACTTCTATCAAATTCTACATCTCCTGCAAATTCAGAGTATCTCAATTGTAAATTTATTCTTTTTTGCATAAGAGATGTATTATCTTTAAATTTGTTGTTTTCACCTACAGATAAGGCTTCATTAACTAACAAAATAAAAATAAATTGTTGCCCCTGAGTAATTACAGCCGGCATGCACATAGATGGGTATAAGATAAGTGCTCTAGCACGCTCTAAACATGCTATGTTAGGCAGCACCAATGTATTGTCTACAGTTACTTTGTTTTGATTGAGATATGCCACAATAATACACACATAGAAACAAAATGTATGTTACCTTTCAGCGCTCATAAAAAAAATGGTCATTTTGCTAGAGGAATTAGGTGAAACTCACTAATAGCCCTTTGCTCTTTTATAGCCCTACCTTCAAATTTAGTTAAAATTCTATATGGGCAACGCTGGCCATAGAAAGTACCTTTTTGAAAAAGATCCTTAACGTCTTCTAAGCTCTCACCAATTCCATCTGCATAGTTTTGCCAATCTGTAGCAATAAACACATCTGCTTGTGCTTCTATTTTTTTCCAAACTAACTCAAAAAAGCTAGATTGTAATAACCTGCGTTTATGATGTCTTTTTTTCTGCCAAGGATCTGGAAAAAATACAAAGACCTTAGCAAGGGCGTTATCAGGAATGAAATCATTTAGAATTTCTACCGCATCACTACAAGCAACTCTAACGTTATTAATATTATTAGAATCGAGATGTCGCATTAATTTAAAAGCACCAGTTCTATAAACGTCAATGCCAATAAAATTATACTGTGAATGCTCCTTAGCCTGCGCTAGAAGATTTGCCCCATCACCAAACCCTATTTCTAAAATAATAGGTGCTTTATTAGAGAATAACTCGGAAAAACAGTCCTCGAGATCAAAACCATATTTTCCCCATAGAGCTGGCCAGCGCTCACTATGCTCTTGGTTTTTTCTTCCTTCGCGACGCACAAAACTTCTTATTTTTCTTAGTTGGTTTTCATTCATAGCAATGGCTCATCTGTTGTTCATGACAAATCCTATTATGCACGGATCATTATGTCAAGTACCTTGCTTCATAATGCAAGTGCTCTTCCATTGTGACCTCGCAAGTGTCAGAATTGTCCTGCTACAAATTATTTAAGGATCTGATAATGACTACACTAAGACTGAAAACTGGACTTGCAGAAATGCTTAAAGGCAGCGTAATTATGGATGTTACAGATGCAAAACAAGCAGCTATAGCACAAGAGGCCGGAGCAGCTGCAGTTATGGCACTTGAACGTGTACCAGCTGATATCAGGGCACAAGGCGGTATTGCAAGAATGTCAGATCCACGAATGATCAAAGATATAATTTCAACTGTTAATATTCCTGTAATGGCTAAAGTCAGAATTGGACACTTTGTTGAAGCTCAAATATTACAAGCTCTTGGTGTTGATTACATCGATGAGAGTGAAGTTCTAACTCCTGCAGATCATGTACACCATATTGATAAACATGCCTTTGATGTGCCTTTTGTCTGTGGCTGTAGAAATCTTGGTGAAGCACTACGCAGAATTACAGAAGGCGCTGCAATGATCCGCACTAAAGGTGAAGCTGGAACTGGTGATATTATAGAAGCAGTAAAACATATGAGAGCTATTAACAGTGGCATTAAAAAATTAACAACCCTTGGCAATGAAGAATTATTTCTAGCTGCCAAAGAACTTTCAGCACCATACGATCTTGTGAAAAAAGTTGCACAAGACGGTGCACTGCCAGTACCAAATTTTTCTGCTGGCGGCATTGCTACTCCTGCAGATGCAGCACTAATGCGCCAGCTTGGTGCACAAGCTATTTTTGTTGGTTCAGGGATCTTTAAGTCCTCAGACCCTCAAAAAAGAGCAAAAGCTATTGTCCTTGCTGCAACACATTATAATGACGCAAATCTTCTTGCTGAAATTTCTGAAGATTTAGGTGAGCCTATGTCTGGTATTGCAGCGCATGAGTTAGATGAATCTAGCCGGTATAGTCAACGCGGAAGCTAGTCAATAATGCTTAATATTGGGATCTTGGCACTACAAGGTGGCTATATAGCCCATCAAAATGTACTGGCGAAATTAGAAGTAACATCAACGCTTATAACTTCGCCATCCCAACTAGATAAAGTTCACGGCCTGATCATTCCAGGAGGTGAAAGCAGCTCCATGATCAAATTATTGTCTAGCGCAATGATTGATGCCATTCACCAACTGCATTTACGCAACACTCCTATTTTGGGCACTTGTGCTGGCTCTATATTGCTAGCGCGCAATGTAGAGCCTCCACAATTTTCTTTTAATTTTATAAATATTACAGCAACAAGAAATGCTTATGGCCGACAATTAGACAGTTTCGTTGATAATATTAAGATTAACAGTGCTAATGAGCAGCTTATCGAGGCAGTTTTTATTCGAGCTCCAAAGCTTAAATACCCCGGTCCACATGTTGAGCTCCTAGCTCAGTACGATAATTCACCAATTCTAATAAAAGAAAAAAATGTTTTATTAGCCACATTCCACCCAGAGCTCACGAAATCAACATTCATCCACACTTTATTTATGAATGAATGTAAGCTATTTGCTAGTAAATAGCTCATTTACCTATTTTTAGCTATGATTATTGCAATACACACGGTTTGAGAGCTAAAATTATTGATGTTCATCTCAACTTCATCCTAAATTTACAAAGGCGGGTTCTATCACATGTTCCGAACAATGTTTTTATTAATCAAACTAGCTATAGCCTTGTTGATCATTTCAGTTATAGGTTTAATCTGTATCGTTACATTTGTAGATCCAAATCAATATAAAAATGATATTAGCAACTTGCTAGAAAAAGCAACTCACCGTAAAGTAAATATATATGGAAATCTACAGTGGTCATTAACACCCCACCTATCCATAAATGCTCAAAATTTAAGCTTGGGAAATTCACAAGGATTTGAAGGCCCATTATTAACAATTAAAGATGCAAATATTCAAATAGTTCCCCTAGAACTTATAAAAGGAAAGCTTGTTGTCAATGGCTTAGATATACAGGGGCTTGCTATTAAAATTATTATCGACAAAAGTGGTGCTAGCAACTTAGATGATATTTTTAATTTTATAAATAGCGAAAAACTTATTCAATCAAAATCTGAATTAAACAAACATTTATCTATTGCCAGCTCCCAATCAGTATTATTCAAAAAAGTAAAACTTAATAAAGTTAAATTATTGTATGAAAACGAGCAAACAAAACAAAATTGGGTAGTTAATTTGAATGCCCAAACCACTAATCTTGAACTAAAAAAATATTTAAAATCACTGCCTTCAATACATATTGAAGGTGAACACATTGACATAAAAAACCCTAAATATATGCGGATGCAAGTCAAAGGCACCATACAGTACCTCATTACAGAGAACAGCTTAAAGTTAACCGACTTTGGCATTCACTGGAATGATGTTCAAACTATAGTAAATGGTAAAATTTCAATATTTAAGCGTAAAGATAATTTTAAAATATCAGTACAAGCTAAAAGCATCAATGAAACTTTAAAAAATCTAGAACTTAGAGTCTTGCCAACGGATACTACAGATATACTATTCAACGCATCCATCTCTATAGATGATGATGAACTAGTATTGAATACTTTCAAACTAAAACTAAACAATAATGAAAAATATACTGGACATACAAATCTACCATTTGATAAAAAACAACCAATATCCCTTAATATTGAAAGCTTTACTGGCAATTTAAGGACTATTAATAATTTCCATACCGGCCTTATATCCATATCCTCTAGAATTTATCCAATAGATAGTTTTATTCCTAAAGATCGGAGCATTAAAGCAAGACTCACAGCCTACTCTTTTGCCATAAACAATACTTTTTCTCTAGACTCTATGCACAGCAAATTTGAGTATAATAATGAACTCTTACAGCTTTCATCTTTTTCTATAGAGGCTATTAATTCTAACTTGCAAGCCACTGGAGTTATTAATTTCAATAAATCTACGCCATCTGCAGCCTTCTCAATAAAATCTAGCAACCTTTCTATGAGTGATATATCTTCTCTTCTAAAATTTAGCAGCCCGGTATCTGGACGCGCCCAAGCTATTATCAACTGTTCCGTTGACAACCTTAATTTATATAAGTGGGCAACCACTGTATCTGGTAGTGCACAGCTAGATATTGAAGAGGGAATTTTTTCTGGATATAGTATGAACACCATACTAGAAAAATCTACGGCATCTCTTAAAGCTATTGATGGCTATATTAAAGATTCAGATAATGAGTCCTTGCAGAAAACATTTGATAAAACCATAACTCCAGAAATCAACAACCCGGAAAATAAAACTAACTTTAACCAGGCTATTGTAGATATGAATTTTAGTAAAGGTAATTATAACTTGCGAACAATGAAAATTGTGTCTGATAATTTCAGCCTATCTGGCAGCACAACAATCTCTTTAACCGATAAGAAGGTGTCTGGGAAACTAGACTTAACTACCTCATCTTTCAAAGATGCCATCAACCTTAATCTTGATAATACAAAATCTGATTTCTTTATTGGCGGAAAACCAGCTGGCCTTACTTTCTATTTAGACGATACTAGATTATTAAAACGTTCAGCTTGGTTGCTACAACGCAATATAGACCAAGAGCATACCAAGTCACTTATTGAAGGATTAGTTAATTCGGTTCCAAATACAGAGAATGAGTAATCCAGCACAAAATTTATTGCCTTAGCCTCTGCACTTAGATAAGATGCAATCCTGTCCTGTCTACCTAGAAGATTTATAGCATGCCAAAAAATATTTATTGTCAGAAACTAAAGCGTAACGCAGAGCAGCTGGATGCGGCACCAATGCCTGGCGAGCTAGGACAAAAAATACACCAGCTAATTTCAAAACCTGCCTGGGAATCTTGGCTAACTCAACAAACTATGCTTATTAATGAAAACCACCTAACCCTAACTAACCCCGAAGCTAAAGCTTTTTTACGTGAAAACATGAATAAATTTTTGTTCGATGATAATTATGATGCACCAAGTGGATTTATTCCTCTAAAATAATCTTGACGCCGCGGCTTAGCTAAGGTTTAATAGTCACTTCAAAATGGTACTTGGCCAGATAGCTCAGTCGGTAGAGCAAAGGATTGAAAATCCTTGTGTCGGTGGTTCGATTCCACCTCTGGCCACCAAAAGATTTATAAAACAATGCCTTAATAATAGTTATCCACAAAGTTACCCACAGGGTGAAAGCACTAAACAACTGTTTTTAATTTGACACTAGGGCTCAATATCCGAAAAAAATTTGGAACTTCAGGCAAAGCCTTAAAAGTTATTCACAATTAATAACTCCCTTGCCAGATTTAAAATTTAATGTCAACCGCAATTCTTAGCACTAATTTTTCCTTTATAAATCAATGATTAAATCCATAAAATGCAATATATTTTAACTCATATATTTTATTTCCAAGCAGATATTAATAAAAAAAATTCAAGTTATGCACAGAGTTATCCACAGGCATCATCTAAGTTAAGAAAAACCCTTTAAAAATTGGAAGATCATATCTTCTTTTAAGTTATAAAACTAATAAAAACTTATCCACAAACAAATTGCAATTACATCTTTCTTAAAAGCATTTCAAGTAGGTCTAAAGTTTTTATTGCTATAAACTCAGGATTCCTTATGCTGTCTTTGTTGTTATAATCTAATTCTTGCTTGAATGGTTCGGTGTTTTTAAAAATACCCCCACCAACACCCTTGAGTATTGCATGACCAGCAGCAGTATCCCACTCGGAGGTTGCACCAAGACGCACATAAATGTCACCATCCCCCTTAGCTAACAAACACATCTTTAGGGAGCTACCACAACTAATTATTTCATATTTAAGGTTATATTTTTGCAACCATGCCAATAAGTTATCACTTTTGTTATGGCGTCGGCTTACAAAAACTCGTAATGTTTCTGATTTTTTTTTCTTTGTAACTAAATTTTGCGTGAGCTTATCTCCGCTCTGCTTGTAATAAGAATTAGGTGCCCCCTCATACCACCAAAACAACTCTCCTGTCATCGGCACTTGAATAACTCCCATGATTGGCTTGCCACGATAAATGAGAGCAATGTTTACTGTGAATTCACCAGTTTGTTCAATAAATTCTTTTGTACCATCTAATGGATCGACTAGCCAATAATACTCCCAATTTTTTCTTATTTTGTACTCAGGTATTTCACCTTCTTCTGATAAAACATTTATGTGTGGCGTAATGATAGAAAGATTTTCTCGTATACAATCATCTGCAGATTTATCTGCAATTGTAACCGGCGAGTTATCTTTCTTTATATGAATTTGAACCGGTACATCTGATTCATATATATCCTTTATAATATTGCCCGCCTGAGTCGCTATATCATTAACTAATAAGGCATATTCTTGCAGCGTCTGTAATGTAATCATGAATGCTCACTTCATTTAAACTAGTATTAGAATTACTGTACAATTTAATGTATCATCTGTTCAAGGTAAAAATTGAACAATAAAATTAAGAAAAGAGAAAAGTATGGGACAAGATGTTCACTTCCACATAGAGTTTGATTCAGAAACAGTACCTGCTGAAACTTCATGGATACCCAATGAGGGTGATAATTCACGTAATAATAAAGACAGTGATCAGAAACTTACTGTTAGGTTAGACAAGTGGTTATGGGCTGCAAGATTTTTCAAAACCCGAGCTTTAGCAAGGGCGGCTGTTGAGAAAGGCAAAGTATCTTATAATGGCCAACCCTCAAAAGCTAGCCGAGAAATTGAGCTTGGCGATAAAGTTAAAATTCATCAGGGAAAATATAGTAAAGAGCTAGTCATTATTGGTCTATCCACTAGAAGAAGAAATGCTGAAGAGGCCCAATTATTATACAAAGAAACTCAAGTCTCAAGCTGTGATGAAGGCCAGGAACATAATAAACGTCCCAGCCAACACAACTATCGACTTAATCGTTCACACAAAATGCATGCAGCAACACCTTTCATGCCCGCTCCAGCTGCACCATCAATAAGCAGAAGAATCGAAGTGCGTGGTAAAAGTAGCACTTCTGTAAGATTTTTACGCCGCAATAATGGAAAAAATGCAGATTTGCACACTAACAGTTGTTTTTTACAGGCCTCCGAGGAGTTATAGTGTAATCGCTCTGGTTTTTTGTTTTATGGTATGATAACTTAGTTATATTGTAAATTTTAACATTTTTATTAGTGTAAGCACATGAAACATTTAGCAGAAGTATGGCAGAACCTAATTGAAAGAATTGCTTTCGATAAAAAAGCATCTAAATTAGATAAGCTTGAACAAAGAATTATTAAACTGGAAAAGCTGAATGTCGCGCTTGTTAAAAAACTCGTTTCCCAAGGGCACATAGAGACTTCATTGCCAGGAGAGGGCTCACCAAGTAGAGATGCCAGAGAAGAACGCACAATTCACTAACAAACCAAATACAAGCGATACCCCAGGCTCTTTAATAGCCCACATATATCTGTTTTTGCCATTTAGACAATATTTCGACTACCAAATCAAGAATGAAGATGAAGCTATAATTTCCTGCGGTGCCAGAGTTATGGTGCCATTTGGCAATCGAACATGTATTGGCGTAGTCTATAAAATTACAAATTCTAGCAACATTGCACATAATAAACTTAAATCCGTTTTGAGAGTATTAGATAATCCAGCACTTATTTCCTCGACACTGTTCAAATTAGTTTGTTACTTTTCAAGTTATCATCATGCTCCTTTTGCTGATGTATTCCAATGCTGCTTAAGCCCGGCACTACGAAGTGATAACCTTGCCTCTGATAACCTAATAATAAGCTGGACTCTCACTGATAATGGGGCAGGTTATGAAAGCACTCATCTAAGCAGGGCTCCAAAACAAAAATCTCTATTTATCGCGATACAACAAGCAAAGATAATAAATATTAATGATGAAATTTTCACGGGTGCTAGCAGCACCTTAAAAGCCCTTCAAAATAAAGGACTAATTAAAAAAATCTCCCTAACTATTCCAGCTAACGATGATTCTAAAAAAAGTATTGCTACTATAAATTTTACTCTTAATACTGAGCAAAAATTGGCAATAGAAAGCGTCACCAGCCAACTATCAAGCTTTAATGTTTTTTTATTATTCGGTATAACGGGCAGCGGTAAAACTCAAGTATACCTACAATGTTGCACTAAAATTTTACAACAATCCCAGCAAGTGCTCATTTTAGTGCCAGAAATTGGATTAACGCCTCAAGCGATACAGATTTATAAAAACAGATTCCCTGGCTATAAAATTAATGCCTGGAATTCTGGGCAGAGTATCAAAGAAAAAAATATGCTTTGGGATGATATATATAATAACCGTGTAGATATTATTATTGGCACCAGATCTGCTATATGGCTACCTTTTAAAAATCTAGGAATAATAATTGTTGATGAGGAGCATGACCTATCCTTTAAGCAGCAAGAAGGTTTTTTGTATCATGCTCGTGATGTTGCAGTAGCAAGAGCAAAGCTACATAAGTGCCCCATCATTATTGGATCTGCAACTCCATCACTAGAGTCATTACACAATGTAAGGCTTGGCAAATATAAACAACTAAATTTAACCACTAAAGCAAATAACATTACCCAGCAGCAAATCCAGTTAGTAGATATTAGACATAATAAGCTAAAGGCTGGGTTAAGTTATGAGCTCATTGACACCATAAAAAAGACTATTGCCAAAGGCGAGCAAGTATTAATATTTTTAAATAGACGAGGGTTTGCTCCAGCAACCTATTGTAATAATTGTCAATGGCTTGCCAAATGTAAGTTTTGTGAAATAAATCTCACCTTACATAAAATAAATAATATTCTTATCTGCCACCACTGCTCTTACACTCAAGCAATACCCAATATTTGTCCAAACTGCCAGCACGACAACGTCTTCCCTGTAGGTGTTGGTACAGAACAAGTTGAAAATGAACTAAATAAACTTATTCCTCATGCAAGAATTGCTAGGGTCGATAAAGATTCAATAACAACAAAAAGTAAATTTTCTTTGGTTTTAAAAGATATTGAAGCTTGTAAAATAGATATCCTTATTGGCACTCAAATGATAGCTAAAGGGCATGATTACCCGAATTTAACTCTTGCAATCATTATTGATATTGACCAATCATTATTTTCTTCTGATTATCGCTCTCTAGAAAAAGCAGCTCAATTAGTTACACAGGTTGCAGGCCGAGTCGGTAGAGGCCAAAAACCTGGTGCTGTATTTTTACAAAGCAATCAAGTCGAACATAGTTTTTTCGCTATGCTAAAAAAATTAGACTATGCAACTACAGCAAAATTTTTACTTGACGAGAGACATGCAGCAAATTTACCCCCAGCAACATTTCAAGCTCTACTACATGCAAATGCTACAGAGCTTGCAAAACTTAAGCTCTTTACGCGCGAGATTGTTAGACTGCTAAATTTGTTGAATGATACTGAAAAAACCATAAGTATCTTGGGCCCTGTAACCAGCCCGCTATCAAAAATTAGGAATCGACATAGGCAGCAAATCCTAATACAATCCGAGTCGAGGGGAAAGCTGCATGATATACTAGCAAGGTTCCTGCAACAGCCACTTGAAAGAAGATTTACTAACTCTATTCGATGGAATATAGATGTTGCCCCGCAGGATTTTTTTTAGAAACAATAGATGTGAAGATAATGGTAAATAGAAAAAAACATGGAGCAACTATTCGTAGGAAGAAAACTCATCGTGCAAATAAAGGTCTTAATTATAATAAATTAACTATTTGGTTTGGTGGTGGGATCTTAGTTGGTATAATTTTCATGGGCGTAATTGTCAGCAATTGGTTGCAAGTATTTCAAAAATCAGAGAACATCAATTCAGTCGCTCAAAGTTCACCTATACAAAAACCACAACCTGATACGGTTGAAACAGCTAACAGTAAATTTGATTTTTACACTTTACTGCCTAAAACCAGCACCTCCACTCACCAAGCAAGTAATTTGAATAACAATAAATCACAAGCTACATCTAGCAGGACCCTTGATTTACAACAAACTACCCCCAGCTATTTAGTTCAAGTCGGTTCATTCAAGAATGCTTCTGACGCCGATGAGTTAAGAGCTAAACTTACCCTGCAAGGGTATTCAGCTCAGTCTCATCAAATTCGTTTAAAATCAGGTCAGTACTGGTATCGAGTCTCTGTTGGGCCGTTTAAAAACCATAAATTAGCCAAATCCCAACAAGAACAGCTTGAGAGCGATAAGTTCTCTGGCACATTACTCGTACTACAACAAAATTAAAATCTGATTTTTAAATACTGTTAACAATTGAGGAATAATAAATGGAACAGTATAGAGGCACAACAATTCTCTGTGTGCGTAAAGATAATCAAGTGGTTCTAGGTGGTGATGGTCAAGTGTCACTTGGTTCAACCATATTAAAAGGTAATGCTAGAAAGGTAAGACGTCTGTTTAATGATAAAGTTATTGCCGGATTTGCTGGAGGTACAGCTGATGCTTTTACCTTATTTGAGCGCTTCGAAGGCAAGCTAGAAGCTTATCATGGAAATTTAACTAGAGCGGCTGTTGAGCTTGCTAAAGACTGGCGCACAGATAAAATCCTAAGACGCTTAGAGGCCCTTCTTGCGGTAGCAGATTCACAAACATCACTAATTATAACGGGTAATGGTGACGTAATTGAGCCAGAGCATGGTTTAATCGCAATTGGTTCTGGCGGCCCTTATGCCCAAGCTGCAGCAAAAGCGCTTATGGATCATTCCGACCTAAGTGCCCATAACATCGTAGATTATTCTCTTGAAGTTGCTGCACAAATTTGTGTTTATACCAACTCAAACAGAACGATTGAAACCCTTTAAAACAGTCAGGTGATCCCATGCAATCAGTAAAAACACCAAAAGAAATTGTAAAACTATTAGACAAACACATTATTGGTCAACAGGATGCAAAAAAAGCTGTTGCTATAGCACTTCGTAATAGAATCAGAAGAATGAAAGTTGACGAAGAATTGCGCAATGAAATAACTCCTAAAAATATATTAATGATTGGCCCAACAGGTGTTGGTAAAACTGAAATAGCTAGACGTGTCGCAGTAATCGCGGATGCACCCTTTATAAAAGTTGAAGCAACTAAATTCACAGAGGTAGGATATGTTGGCCGCGATGTCGAATCTATCATCAGAGATCTTGCTGACACAGCAGTTAAATCTGCTAAAGAAAAAGCTATTAATAACGTTAAAGAACAAGCTAAACATAAAGCTAAAGAGCGAATCTTAGATACTCTGCTCCCACAACCAAGCTCATCATATATGGAAGGATATAAAGAGCCTGAAGCTAATAGTAATAGTGCTAGAGAAATATTTAGACAACAACTTGAAGCTGGTGAACTTGATACTAAAGAAATTGAGATAGAAGTTTCCCAAAACCAACTTGGCGTTGAAATTATGGCACCTCCTGGAATGGAAGAAATGACCCAACAACTACAAGGTTTATTCCAAAACCTTGGTAACAATAAAATCAAAAAAACAAAAATGTCTGTCAAAGATGCCTTGAAAAAATTGCAGGAAGATGAAGGACATAAACTCATTAATGAAGAAGAAATTAAAAGTGAAGCCATTACTGATCTAGAACAAAATGGTATTGTCTTTATCGATGAAATTGATAAAGTTACGCAAAGAAGCTCTGGTTCTGGTTCAGGCGAGGTCTCTAGAGAGGGCGTACAAAGAGATCTACTACCATTAATTGAAGGCTCAACAGTATCTACTAAATATGGCACAGTGAAAACTGATCATATTCTCTTCATTGCCTCAGGAGCCTTTCATCTCACCAAACCATCTGATTTAATCCCTGAATTACAAGGTCGACTACCAATCAGAGTTGAACTCAATGCTCTAAAAACTGAAGACTTTGTTCGAATATTAACTGAGCCGGATGCAAGCCTAACCATACAACAAAAAGCCTTATTAGCAACAGAGGGTGTAACAATTGGTTTCACCGATGATGCTATTGAAAAAATTGCTAAAATTGCCTGGCAAGTCAATGAGAATACTGAAAATATAGGTGCTAGAAGACTACATACTGTTGTGGAAAAGCTACTTGAAGAAATCTCATTTAATGCTGATGAATTAACAAACAAAACTGTTTCTATTGATGCAAACTATGTTGAGCAACACCTAGAAAGTATCTCTGCTGATCAAGATTTAAGTCAATATATATTGTAAGGACTGTAACATGGCCAAATACACTGATTTTGGTTATCAATCTGTGCCAGAACAAGATAAGGCCAAATTAGTAAGAAATGTATTTAGTAGTGTTGCTGTAAATTACGACCTGATGAATGACTTAATGTCCTTAGGCGTTCACAGGTTGTGGAAACAAAGACTTCTTCAAGTTGCTGGGGCTACTTCAAATAGCATTATCGTTGATTTAGCATCCGGTACAGCCGATATTGCTCTTGGTTTTGCCAAACAAATCACTAATGGGTGTATTTGGCTTACTGATATTAATGAAGACATGCTTAATTTAGGCCGTGATAAAATGATTAATCATGGTCATATAACCAATACTAATTTCTCAGTAGCCAATGCACAAGAGCTCCCTTTCCCAGATGATTTTTGTGATATTATCACAATATCTTTTGGACTTAGAAATGTAACCAATAAAAATAAAGCTCTTGAAGAAATGTATAGGGTATTAAAACCTAAAGGCAAAGCCCTTATACTAGAATTTTCACACCCAACATCAACAACGTTCAGCAAGATATATGATTTCTACTCATTCAATATACTCCCTAAAATTGGCAAAGTTGTGGCTGATGATGAAGATAGTTATCAGTACCTAGTTGAGTCAATTCGGAAACACCCCAAACAAGAAAAGCTCTGCTCAATGATGAGCGATGCAAAATTTACAGTCTGTGACTATGAAAATTTGACTGGTGGTCTGGTCGCTATTCACTATGGGATTAAATAAACTGTGCTTATACCAACACTACAAGCGATTATCAACCAATCTTTCAAGGATAATGATAAAGCGTTAAAAGCTCTTAATCCACTAATTGGAAAAACTATAGTATGGCAATATAAATCTTATAGCTTAACTTTGATTTTCACTAAAACTAATATTATTTGCAAAAGCGGCATCTCGAAGAACGACTCAATTATTATTAATTACTCTATCGCTGAAATAATAAGTATTATGGTTGCAATACAACGCTCTGAGCCAACACCTAAAAAAATATCACCATCAAGTGAAGATGCAATAACTTTATCAAATTTACAACGACTTATTGTTGCCATGAATCTTGATCTAGAAACCATCACAACAACATTTTTCCCTGAAAAAAGCACATTGATTTTCAATCACTGCGTTAATGCAATAAATCCAAAGTTTATTGACACTTGGCTGCACACTGTAACTGACTACTTACAATATGAAAAGCAAACCCTAGTAAGTAAAGAAGATTTAGAAGAATTTCGCCAAGCAGTGACACAATTACAGTCACGTACTCGCATGGTTGTAAAACAAATAAAAGAATTATCTGAGGATGATATACCTTGCTGAAATCCAAAATAAAGAAAATATTTAATTTATTTAGAATTTACTATATTCTGACAAAATACGGTATATATGAAGTATTATTCACGTTGCCGCTGCCTAATATCATCAGTCTATTGCTACGTTCTGTAAGTTTACTATTTCCTAACAAATATAAACAGTTTACATATGGTAAAAGGTTAAAACTAGCATTAATAGAACTTGGGCCAATGTACGTTAAATTTGGGCAAATACTATCTACACGTACAGATTTATTTTCCAAAAACATATCTGTTGAACTTGCAACGCTACAAGATAAAGTTCCTGGATTTTCCGGTGAAATATCTATATCTATGATTGAGTCACGTTTCAACAAACCAATTCATGAATTATTTTTGAAGTTTTCCACTAAACCCACTGCTTGTGCATCAATCGCCCAAGTACATGACGCTTTATTACATGATGGCTCAAAAGTCGTAGTTAAAGTCCTCAGGCCTAATATACACAAGATTATTAATCAAGATGTTGACTTACTATTATCCCTAGCTAAATGGGCTACTAAATTTTCAGCTGCAGCTCGACGATTTAAGATCTATGACATTGCTAAAGAACTACAAACAAGCATTCTCAACGAATTAGACCTTGTTAGAGATGCTGCCAACTGTGCACAACTTAAACGTAACTTCCATAACTCCAAGCTTCTCTATGTACCGAAAGTTTACTGGGAATATACGAGCTCTGACATTATGGTTATGGAGCGATTATCTGGAATTCCAATATCAGATATAGAAACATTAAAATCTAATCATGTGAACTTGAAAAAATTATCTGAGCGAGGCGTTGAAATTTTTTACACTCAGGTTTTTCGTGATTGTTTTTTCCACGCAGACATGCACCCAGGAAACGTTTGGGTCGATATATCTGACCCTGAAGACCCAAGTTATCTAGCTCTTGACTTTGGCATTATTGGAACCTTAAATAACCACGACCAACGATATTTAGCAGAAAACTTTATTGCATTTTTTAATCGTGACTATCGTAGAGTAGCGCAACTACATATAGAGTCTGGCTGGGTTCCCCCCACAACTAGAGTTGATGAATTTGAGTCAGCTATACGCGCTGTATGCGAGCCTATTTTTGAAAGGCCTTTAAAGGATATTTCCTTTGGGAAAACATTATTACGCCTATTTCAAACAGCAAAAAGTTTTAACATGGAAATTCAACCTCAACTTATATTATTGCAAAAAACTTTAATTAATGTTGAAGGTCTAGGACGAGTATTATATCCAGAGCTTGATTTATGGACAACAGCAAAACCATTTCTAGAAAATTGGATGAAAAAACAAATTGGCCCGAAGGCTTTTATGAAGAAAATAAAGTCACTCACCCCTTATTGGTTAGAAATTGCACCGGAATTACCAGGTTTAACTTACCAAGCCTTGAAAAACAACCAGGCACCATTAAAAGCCCCTGAAGCAAAAACACGTCCTTTTCACCTGATTATTTTTCTTGCACTGATAATAACTTTTTATGTGTATATCGACACTCAAGTTAGCACAGTAAAATTTTCTCCCATTATTAGTGGTATATTATTTACTTTAAGCTCAATAACCGCATTCCTTCTTGGAGCCAAAGGAAAATAAAGGTTGTTGCGACAAGTAACTGCATCAGTCATAATCTAAGACTACCTGGTTACTTTTATTAGTTGGCCCGCAAACAAAGGTTTTATAATGAATAATTGTCTATTCTGTAAAATTATTAATCAAGAAATACCCACAAAAATAGTCTATGAAGATGAGCTGCTTGTTGTCTTTCCAGATATAAAACCAAAAGCTGAAATTCATCTCCTTGTGGTTCCTAAACAACATATTATAAACCTTATAGATATAGATGATGTAAATCAGCATATTTTATTGCATATGATGCGAGCTCTGCCTAATATAGCCAAAGAGCATAATTTATTTGGATTTCGGACTATATTTAATTCAGGAAAAGAGGGTGGTCAAGAAGTATTTCATATTCATGCACATCTTCTAGGTGGCAAGTTTTTTTAAGAGGAAAAAATTATGGGGTTAAGTGGTATCAGTCCAGGATCATTATTATTAATTTTTGTAGCTGTAATGCTTATTTTTGGTACTAAAAAACTACGATCTTTTGGTGAGGATCTCGGCCATGCCTTTAAGGGCTTTAAAAAAGCAGTCGCAGACAATAATGACGATGAAACTAAGTCGATATAATGTTTGGGGTCGGTCTTTGGGAAATATTTTTAATTATAATTGTAGCCATCGTCGTGGTGCCACCAAAAAAATGGCCTTTTGTTGCAGAGCAAGCTGGGGTATTTTGGGTTAATTTAAAAAATGTCATAACTGCATTTAAAAATGAGCTCCGTTAATGATAGTCTTTATTTCAGAACTCCGCTCTAGGTTAATCAAATCTATAGTATTTTTGGTCAGTGTTTTCACCATAACATTAATATTTATTAAGCCAATATTTTCTTATCTAGTTAGGCCATTAATTTTCAATGATCTGTCTGCTCAAATCATTACTACCTCACTTACATCAACCGTTATCGTTCCAATGAAGCTTAGCTTCTATATTTCAATTATTCTGTCATTACCATTTTTCTTAGCACAGCTATGGCTATTTGTTAGTCCAGCATTATTTACCTATGAGCGTAGAGCAATTAGACCACTGTTTATCATTAGCTTTACATTACTTATAACTGGTATTATGTTTGCATTATTAGTAATGTACCCAATAACAATAAAATTTTTAATTGGTTTTGCACCAGATAATGTCAATGTTATGGCTGACATTACTAACTTGCTAGATCTTATTTTGGGTATGTCCCTAGGTGCAGGACTGGCATTTCAGGTACCCCTAGTCACTTATATCATTGTTTATCTTGAAATTTGCACTAAAGAGCAACTCCACCACTTACGCCCCCTTGTTATCGTTTTTGCTCTTATTTTGGGAATGATTTTAACACCGCCAGACATAATTTCGCAAATCACTCTGGCAATACCTATTTGGTTCTTATTTGAACTAGGTTTACTGTTTTGTCCAAAACCAAGAAATTTAGTAATTGAAGGTGAAAGTAACGGGACCATCGTTAAGTAAAGATACTTGCATATTGGCCCCAAACTGGCCTGTAGAAACGTTATCATAGGAATGACGTGCTACATTGACAAAATCTGTAAACAGCCCTTGAGCCTCTTGAGGTGCCATTGAGCAAGCAAAGCTTGGCCTGAGTCCTTTCTTCGTATTTGCAGCCAAGGTAAATTGTGGCACAAGGAGCAATCCCCCTGAACATTGACGTAAACTCAAGTTCATTTTACCTTCATCGTCTGCGAAAATTCGATAATTAAGTAATTTTTCTATTATTTTATTTAAATTTTTATCAGCATCACCATTTTCAAATCCAATTAAAGCTAGAATTCCTTGTTCAATCTCTCCAACAACAGTATCAGCAACACTTACATTTGCATGCGCTACCCTTTGAATTATAATTATCACCGCTCTGCGTCCATAATATTCACTAGCATCTTACCAACTCCTGGCTCGCTAGCAGAGTGCCCAGCAGCATCGATTACATGCAATGTTGAATTATTCATATTTTCATGTAATTCAAATGCATTGGTGATTGGGCAAATTGAATCATATCGACCATGAACGATATGAGTCTCAATATCTTTAATTGGTTCTAAATTATCTAAAATGAAATTTTCTGCAAAGAAAATATTATTTATAAAGTAATGACACTCTATTCTTGCCATGCTTAGCGCTACATTTATTTGAGTAGTAAAATCACATGCTCCCTCATTTATGATTAATGTCGATGTTCTAGCTTCCCATAATGACCATGCTATAGCTGCTGACTTTCGCACATTTTCATCACTAGAAGTTAGCAAATCATAATATGCAACCACTGGGTCCTTATCATCTGAAACAAGCAATGACATATAGTCTTTATGATAATCAGGAAACTGTTGTGCCGTCCCAACCCCACGATAAAACCAATCTATCTCTTGTCTGCGACATAAAAATATTCCTCGCAACACCATCTCTAATACACGACTTGGGTGATGAATAGCATATAGTAACGATAAGGTGGACCCCCACGATCCGCCAAAAAGAATAAACTTCTCAATATTTAAATGTATTCTGATTTTTTCAATATCCGAAATGAGCTCCTGGCTTGTGTTAGCTTCTAAACTGGCGTGAGGTGTAGATCTGCCGCAGCCACGCTGATCAAATAAAATTACTCTGTATTTCTCTGGAGAAAAAAATCGCCTATGCTCTGTGCTACAACCAATTCCAGGACCTCCATGAATAAATAGAACAGGGATCCCAGCCTTATTACCACATTCTTCAATGTATAAAGTATGCCCAGAACCAACTGCTAATTCATGGGTCATGTAAGGATCGGTATAAGGATATAAATAACTCATGTTTTAAGGCCTATTTATCGTATTTGAATGCATTATAACATAGGTTAACTACCCGGTTAAATTGCCTGACGATAAGACAACACTCACACCGAACATAGCGCATATCCTACATATGATAAAAGATTATTGTGCGAATATAGATATTGTCAATCTCCAACCGGTAAGTTTCGGTTATTCGCCCAGGCTTTTGTCTGGGCTTTTTCTTTTCTACTCTTTGTAATCATTATTCACTTAATTATAAATCCATGATGCATAATTATTGCTTGAAATAATGTCCTAAAAAAATAATTTTTTTAATATAAAAGCACCCAGTTAAATTAGAGCTCAACTAATATTGTATTTTCCACCATTAAAACCGATTCAAATACATAAATAATATATGCGTCACAGCTAATCTACATCATGAAAAATGTGTGCTAACACCAATGAACTTTATTGATGATATACTTTTTTGCTTCTAGTTAAATTCATTGCGGCTTATTTTCTAAAACAAAATCAAAAATATGGTTCAGAACAAATTTAGCTCTATTGTTTGGTGTGTCTTTAGGCACATCTAATACATCATATCCTAAATTCAAGTAGTTAGCTTTGATGATTTCACCAAAAGCGTCTGCTTCATCAAAAGATATTTTTCTCTCTTGATCTGTTTGATATATTTCCTTCCAAGATGGAGTAAAAAAAACTTTCTTATTATAACGAAATGTATTCGCTGTATTCTTAGCAATCTCAGTGTCAACTCCAAACAATGATGCATACCCTATATTATCTGGTATACCTCGATCAAAGATAACTGGTGAACTCACCTGCATCATCTGCTCATATTGATAAATAGTTCGAGATAACATTAAGTCAACAAACAGACCTTTATCCTGATCATATAGGCCTTTGCCATTAATTGCTCTTTGTTCTGATATAATTTTCCTTGCTGGCTCATCAATCACCTTGAAATCTAGCTCTTTTAAAATACTTAAAATCGTAGATTTACCGGCTCCAGGGGGCCCGGTCATTATGAACAAATGATCATGCTGTTGTGTATCCATAAAACTCTCCCTTATCACATATATCTACATAAATACTATCATTTATGATACTAAATAAATAGACTGACCCATTATCCCTATTATTCAGCATATATAGGGATTAATAAAAACATGTTTTATCTCATGCGTACTAAAGACAACAAATTAATAAGATATGGAGATATTAAGGAATTTACAAAAATATCGTGCTCAATAAAATCAGTACATGAGTATACAAATACAACTAACTATCACCCATTAAAAATGGCTATAAATGGTATATCTAATGTGGATAATTTTATTATTGTGAATTGTTCTATTAAGAAGAAGTAACATCTAACAATATATGTTGAACATCTTAATAAAAGTAAAGGATGGCCTGAATATATTCATACATTAATCACCGTGAATATCACGGTGATTAATATAATTTATTATTTAATAATTTGTATAAGTTTAGTTAGCCCCACCTCTTGAAGCTCTTTTTCTTTCATGTTCTTTAAGAAATTCTTTACGTACTCTCAGTGATTTAGGGGTTACTTCAAGTAACTCATCATCATTAAGAAAATCCATACCCTGCTCAAGAGTCAGTATTATAGGAGGTGTTAATGTTATATTTTCATCTGTACCTGATGCTCTAACATTGGTTAACTGTTTACCTTTAATTATATTAACAACTAAGTCATTAGTTCTGGAATGGATCCCTACGATCATACCTTCATAGACTTTAACTTGTGGGCCAATGAATAATTTACCTCTTGGCTGTAAGTTCCATAAAGAATATCCAGTAGAAACTCCTGCACAATTTGAAATTAGAGCGCCATTTTTCCTGAATGATGATAGTTCTTGAACCTCATCATAACATTCAAATACATGAGTCATAATACCTGTACCTGAAGATAAAGTTAAAAATTCACTATGAAATCCAATCATGCCGCGCGCAGGAACTACAAACTCCATTCGAACAGTATTATTGCCATGAGTTAACATATCTTTTAATATTGCACGTCGATCACCCAAACTTTTCATTATTTGGCCTTGATAAGCGCTATCTACTTCTACGACCAATCTCTCAAATGGCTCTAGCATTTTACCATTTTCTTCTTTCATGATTACTTGTGGCTTTGAAATTGCCATTTCAAAACCTTCACGTCTTAAGGTTTCAATCAAAATACTAAGATGTAACTCACCTCGACCTGAAACTTTAAATTTATCAGGATCGGCAGTATCTTCAACTTTAAGGGCAATATTATGTAGCTGCTCTCGAGTTAAACGATCACGAATCTGTCGACTCGTAACAAATTTTCCTTCCTGTCCAGCCAACGGCGAATCATTAACCCTGAAAACCATAGAGATAATTGGCTCATCTACAGTCAACGTTGGAAGTTGTGCAGGATGATTTTTATCACATATTGTATCTGAAATCTGTAATGGATCGATACCTGATAAAGCAACTATATCTCCAGCACTAACAGTCTCTACAGAATTACGCTCAAGCCCTTTATGCTCCCATAACTGACCAATCTTTGCTGTTCTATTGACTCCATTGCGATCAACAACGACAACTTGCTGATTAATATTTACATATCCGTTAGTAACGCGGCCAATACCAATCATCCCAACATAACTTGAATAATCCAATGATGATACTTGCATTTGAAATGGTGCATCAATATCGACATCTGGGGCTGGTACTAATTCAATAATTGCATCAAGTAACGGTCTCATATTGTCACTAACAATATTTTCATCAGTAGTGGCAAAGCCTTGAATAGCTGAAGCATACAGTACTGGAAAATCTAATTGCTGCTCTGTTGCACCCAGTTGATCGAAAAGCTCAAAAACTTGGTCTATTACCCAGTCACAACGTGAATCAGGCCGATCTATTTTATTAATAACCACAATAGGGTTTAAGCCTTGCTTAAACGCTTTTTCAGTTACAAAACGTGTTTGCGGCATTGGCCCCTCTACGGCGTCAACAATTAGTAACACTGAATCTACCATGGATAATACACGTTCAACTTCGCCACCAAA
>JABJGS010000071.1 GCA_018703155.1 Francisellaceae bacterium
ATCTAGGGTTTCAAAATTATCTGTCAAAACAGACGCTAAATCACTATTAGCTAGATAAAAAACGTTATCGTATCTCATGTGCACTCACTTATTAGAATTATGATTATTGCTTATTTTCCACATTAGACAAGAAGCTAACTCCCGAGTCAACATGCTTATTGTTTTGTTTCTAATTTATCAAAACTGTAATAAATGCAGGTTTCACTTTCGCATGTGACACCTTAAATTAGGCCCAAACATAGCCTTTCTTCCTTGCGTCACAAAGTGATTTATTCGCATATGAATAGGTTTGCTTGATGTATCTTTGCGGTAGCTTCTACGTAATAGTATTGAAAACTTGCAAGGCAAGAGACATCCATCTCCATGTAATGTTAAAATTGTCTCTTTGGAGCAAGTAATTGCAAAAATATATAGTATTTGATTTCGATGGTGTGCTGGCTGACTCGTTTGATGTTTTTTTAGACTCATTGATAGAGGTGCAGCCCCTTTATTTTGAAAAAAAATCTAAACCGGAGTTAATTGATATTTCTAGAAATATTGGCCTTAACACTTTAGATGTCGAAAAAGAAACCTTTATCAGATTCACAAAAGATTTAAGAGACTGCTATATTGCAAGGGAAAAGAAAATCAAACTATTTGGCTTTACAGAAAAAATACTTTCTCAAATATCTGATAAAAATATTAAAATGGGCATAGTATCTTCAAACGATATTAAACTAATTAATACTATACTTAAAAGATATGCTGTAGCAGATATGTTCGAGTTTGTTGTCGGAGATATTGCTCTAAATGGAAAGGACAAAACTTTGTCAAGGCTGAATGATATAGGAGTAAATTTGGAGCGCTCATGGTATGTCGGAGACACTCCTCATGACATCAAATCTGCAAAATTCGCAGAAATGCAAAGCGCAGCCGCTTGCTGGGGCTATTCCTCTAAAAGCTTATTAGAAAAGGAATCTCCTAAAATTTGTCTTACTGAAAACATGCAAATATTAACATTAATATAGGGAAGCAATCATGAGTGAATACAAAGTGGCACCAGCCAGCAAGGTTTACATTCCAGCATTGAAAAAAGTTGGTTTGTTTTGGGCAATAGTAATTCCTGCAGCAATGGTTGGAATAAGTGCTTTCCTGGGATTGCCCGCTGATCCACGCGTAATACTTTTCTTTTTTGATCTAAACATTTTTTTATTTTGCTTGGCACCTTTTTTGGGGTTTGCTATGATTTTTTACTCCATGTACAGGTTGTTAAATTTGGTGAAATATTCATTTGACGATCATGATAGACCTAAGGAAATAGAGCATTTTGAGAAAATAATAAATATGGGTTACAAGATATGTGTTGGGGCACATTGCACCTTTTATATGATATTGGCAACAGGAGTTCTTCCTCATATATTTCTTGAGTATTGGGCGTTCATATCATTAATAGCGTTTATGATGATATTTTTTGGGATCCTAAACTCGGAGGGGCAAAGGATGGCAGGGCCAAGCTTATTTGAGCTTTCAGAGAAAATCACCGGCAAGCCGTTTGTGGAAATTCGCCCATATGAGCCCTAAGCTTTGCACCAAGTTGGATTAAATTTTTAGCATTAGTCTTTTTTTTAATATTCTCGATATGATAATTAATGCTTCTTTTTGTAACAAACATTTTCAGGGCTATCTCATCTCGAGATAGCCCCGAAAGAGCTAAGGTAGCACATTTAATTTCTTTTCTTGTTAAGTTTAATTCCACCCTATTTTCTCCTTAATCCAATCTACTTTTTCTTGAGTCCCTAAAAGCGAATGATCTTCTAGTTTTGAGTCAACTCTGCTATTAACATTTTCACTTAGCGTGCCCTGATGGTTTTTCATGCTTTCTTTAGCTGGATTTACATCGTCAGCATTCGGCTCAGAGCTCGTTGCATCTTCTGCGGCCTGAAATATTGGTTTTGAGATTCTTGCCACATCATTCTCAACATGATATTGGTTGTCAGCGTATGAGCTTTCAATACTTTGCTTTGAAGTGGTCGTTTTCGAGTGTTTGTAGCCACAAATTATCTCATGTCTTTTAACTTCCATTTGTCATCGTACTTAAATTTCTAACATGGTAACATTTAGGGGATGTTTATGAACCTCCAGTAAATATGTATAGAAGTACAAAGGACTATGGTTATTTATACATACTTATTTTAAGGTAGGATTATATGCAGTCTAATTAACATGTAAACGCAATTTGACAATTTATTTCCCGGTGTTTGTCTACGTCAGATTATCTTCATTTTAAAATCAACAGTTGATATTTCAAGGTCATCATTAATTTTAAGTGTGACTTACTTTGGTGCAGGGGTAACTGTAGATAACTATTCTTGCACACAAAACATTTCTAAGACTTAACCCCTGAAACTTGGCAGCTTTGGTAGAATGCAACAAAAGCTTTATTATCGTTAATAAGTTTAGTAAGGTTTATCGTTTCATTATTCCATTCTTGTTGCGTCATACCTTGGGCAAGTGCAGTATCTTTAAAAGATTCTCGACCTGTTATAAGCATGGATTTTTCTTTTTTAGTAGATAGCACTGGTTGTACAAGCGAACGATTATTTATTGTAAAACCAGAATCTTGCATGTTATATGATAACTTAATACCAAAATCACCATCTCTATCGATACCATCTTTTTCAATTTCGGGTTGTTTGACCGTACCTCTTTCATGATGCCATGATGTATATGGTGGATAAGAAAAGGCAGAGCTTATGATCCCTTCTTCGGCTATATATATTCCTTTATGATTTAGACAGTTGTAAAAAATTTTAATAGCTTGTCTAGGCGAGTGTAAATGATGAAGAACAAACCTACAATATACTAAATCAAATTTCATATTTAATTCTTCTAAATCATATGCAGATATACATTTGAATGAAACGTTCATCAGCTGTTGTTTGTCAATGGATTTTTGTGCAAAATGTATCTGCTCTTGGCTATTGTCAATTGAAGTGATATGGCCATTATCACCTATCTGTTTAGCTATCCATGATGTCATTATGCCTGAGCCACAACCTATTTCTAAAATATTCATACCTTCTTTAAGACCATTGTTCAACATGAATTCCTTGGTGGTCTTGTTGAAAGTATAATCAAGGATATCATAGTCTAAACCTTCCTCTCCGACAGTGAAATCATATTTTTCATCATTCATTCAATACACCTTGTATGGTTAGTTAGGATATGTAGTTTTTTATATAATTTCCAGGGAAACAACACCTTATAATTATATACTCCTTCAGATTATTATGTATATATTTTTCAATGTCAAAAGTCTATGTTGGCTCAGCATGAGATGTGATTTTTACTTTTACGACATGTCACATATTATATCAGTGTAAATACTATTGGTCTGGATTCAATCTCAAGACATGGGTGTCACCACTTTGGCTCTATGTCCCGAGTGGTTTTTTTACGAAAGTTATTTTGTTGTTGGTCGATATAACAGGTAGGAGAATTATTTTTTCATTATGGATGTTTATGTAAATGTAGTGTCTGTTAATATTTATAGATGTTTTGCTATTGTTGAGTATTTATTATATAGGCACGAATTTAAAAATTAATAACAAAATAATAATAATACTTTACTGATAAGTCTAAGAGAGTGTAGTATGCCACAGGTTATAAATACCAATTTATCGGCGATTAATGCCAGAAGAAATTTAGAGTCATCCTCTAGCTCATTAGGGACTTCATTACAACGGTTATCATCAGGTCTTAGAATAAATAGTGCAAAAGATGATGCTGCAGGACTTGCGATTGCCACACGATTTTCAACTAATATTGAAGGATTAGAGCAGGCTGGGCGTAATGCAAATGATGCTATTTCATTAGTGCAAACTGCAGAAGGCGCTCTGCAAGAGGTATCTAATATTCTTCAGCGGTCACGTGAATTAGCTATCCAGTCTGCCAATGGCACTAACTCATCTTCAGATAGAAAAGCATTGCAATCTGAGGTTAATCAACTCAAATCAGAGTTGAACAGAATTTCATCTACAACTACATTTAATGGCTTGAAAATTCTAAATGGTGACTTATCAAGTTCAGATATGCAAATTGGTTCTAATGCTAACGAAACAGTCTCTGTAACTATTAGCAATGTGCATGGTACGAGCATTGGTTCAAATGAAAAAAAGACTGATAATGCAATCGGTCTTGAGCAGTCAACATACATGACTGTTTATGGTTATGGCTTAAATTTTGATATTGGTAGCGATGTTGGTGTCATTTCTGTCGCTGCAACTAATGGATATGATGCGGAAACATTTACTATAACTAACAATGACAGCACAGGTAACACTAATACGCAAACCTACTCAACAACCGCTGATGATACTGTAATGAAAACAGCTTTTAATTTAAATGCTCTAGATGGAATACTTTCCACAGGGTATAATGAGATCGCCATTCAGTCCATAGGGGGGATGGCCACAGGAGGGGATACAATTAGTTATATTTTCAATGGTGTTGATAGCGATGGTGCCAATGATTCCTTCACTGTTAGCGTCGCAGGAACAGCTGGAGATACAATTACTGAATTAGCTGCTCTAATAAATGCGGATGTAAATGCTCAAAATGCTGATGTATTTGCTGTTGCCACATCATCTGAGTTGAAAATTTTTGCTCTTCAAGGTCATGATGTACAAAGCAGTGTTGGTGGTGATGCAACAATGTCAACATACTCCAGAGTCGCACCTGGGATCTTAACTGCTGTAGATAGTGATAGTAGTGTTACTATTGGTGGAAGGCTTGATGTTATAGTTGACATGGGATATAGCTTGGAAGGAAGTAATAATGCACATATTGATGCAGAAGCTACTGGAACAAAGGCTGGTAGATTTGATGTTACAAGTTCTACAGAAACCAATAGTGTTACAGAGCTTAACGTAGGTGAAGGTGGTAATCTAAAAAATGACCAAAATATTGTTGGAGCCCAAACCTTAACCATTTCAGGTGGTGATGGTACAACAACAGTAAGTATTACTGCTGGACAGGAAGCTGATTCAATTGTGACATCTATCAATAGCAAATCTTCTGATACTGGGGTTAGAGCTACTGCAGTGACCACTGTAACTGTTTCTGGATTAAATGCGAACGGTACTGTCACTATGGATTTATTCGGTGATAATGTTAGTACAAGCAATATTTCAGCATCAGTAACAACATCAGATTTAACAGCATTAGTTAAATCTATAAATGATGTAACTGGAACCACCGGAATATCAGCTTCTGTTGGCACAGATAATAGTGAAATGATTCTGACACATAGTGCAGGTAAAGATATTAAAATAGGAAACTTTTCACATTCATCTGCAGTTGATTATCCTATCACTTCAAATACTATAGTTTCTGGCGATGGTTCTTCTGTTGTACTTCCAAGTGTTAGCTATTCAATTCAGGTTACTGGGGGAGCAGGTACAAATGCAACATCATTGATGGATGGTGGGGCCCGCTCGGGAGGCTCTACGATAATTGGTGGAGAAGTAACTTTCATTTCAGATCAAACATTTTCAGTGTCATCTAGTATAAGTAATGATGTTGCAGGTGTTGGGACAGGCAGTTTATTCAGCACAGGAGCATCCGTATCTAATTCATCAGCAGCATCTAAGGTTAGTGATATTAATATTGGTAGTGTTGCAGGTGCACAATCTGCAATAAATGTACTAGATGAAGCATTACAAGGTATATCGTCAATACGGTCTGGGTTAGGGGCATTACAATCAAGGTTTGAAACTACAGGTAGAAGTATTGCAAACTCGATTGAAAATTTATCAGCAGCACAATCACGAATACTAGATGCCGATTTTGCAGTTGAAACATCTCAACTTACTAAAAATCAGATATTACAACAAGCTGGAACTTCCATATTATCTCAAGCGAATCAAATCACTCAAAATGTTCTAGCTTTATTGCAATAATAATCTTATCTAAGAAAAGTCTTGTTGAAGGTGCTTTATATATCTAGTTATCTTTTTCAGTTGATGTTCCTTTCAGAATGAGCAGACTATATAATGCTGCGCTGATGAAAATGCATGATAAACTAATCTGATTGACATCTTTCAAAAATGAAGCACAAGAGCCAACGATGCTACCACCAGATTGTTGCATTAATGTATATACGGCACCAACAATCCCACCACCAGCTGGCACAGCCTCAAAGCAATTGCTAAAAGAATTTGGCCATATAAATGAAGAACCAAAGAGAAAGAGCCAGAGAGGTATTACAATAACAAATAAACTAAATCCAAATAAATAATAAAAAATAAGCATTAATATTCCAGATAATAACATCATTACCAAACCAAATTTCATCATTGCAATACTAGAAAACTTTGCCAGCATGCGGCTATTAATAATACCTGCTAAAGCCATGCCTGTAGCACTCAAGCCAAACATAATTAAGCCAAATTTTTCAGGAGACAAATTTAGGCCATGAATAAGCAGTACGGGGCTAATAACCAATGAAGCAAATAGTGCGCCATAGGTAACAAAGTTAACACTTGTGAATTTCAAAAAAGTCATATTAGTAAAGATGATTTTAAGTGAATCTAGAATGTCACTAAATTTTACTTTACCACTGAATTCAATATTTTTTGGGTTTTGATAATATTTACCAATTAATAATAAAACAAGCAAGCTATAGGCAGATAGAAACCAAAAATTTGCCTGCCAGTTAAATCGTGTTTGTAAAAAACCACCGACAGCTGGAGCTGCTGGCATGATGAAAGTTACAAAAATCAAGACATATGAGGCATATTTTGCCATTTCCTCTCCTTTGAATCTATCTCTAAAGATAGTTCTCCAAATTGCAGAAATAGAGCCTGCGCCCATGCCTTGAATAAACCTGCCTGCAAGTAATAGATAAATATTATTAGAGATAATACAAATTATGGAACCAATAAGAAGTAAACTGGTACCAATCAACATTGGAGCTTTCCTGCCATAAGCATCAGCTGCTATACCAAAAGGAATTAATGTGATAGTTAAGCCTATTAAATATATGGATATACTGAATTGAGATAGTGAGATATCGATACCCATTTCCTGACTAATAGTAATGACTGAAGGAGTATAAATATCTGCACAAAATTGAGGTACGCAGGCAATTAGGCAAACAAAGAGAATAAAAAAACTATTATTTTTCATAAAAATACCATGTAGTAGATAGTTAGGTTCTGTCGCAAAGATCACAATATCCTAAATTTTTTATGGGCGTAAAACCCCATGCATAATTAAGCAGCCAAAGCATAAAAATGTTCAAATACAGTTTGATTTGCAGCATTAACATGTTGCCCTTTCCTTAACATATGATGCAATTCGATTCCATCAAGTGTTGC
>JABJGS010000042.1 GCA_018703155.1 Francisellaceae bacterium
CCTGAGGCAAGGTTTATAGGCATGATATCAATTGTGCCAGTATTCGTTTTACGTTTTAGCGTGCCTTGTATATTACAAATAGCCTTATTGCTATTCTTGCTATCCTTTATTGATGATGTATTAATATCCTCTAAAACATATAGCTCACGCACGATAACCGAAGTTCGGGTTTGTTGCTGTCCTTTTCCTTGAATTCTGTTTGCTGCGCCATCGCCAGCTAGTGATGCTTCTCTAACGTATGTTACTAATCTATATGGTCTGCTGGGATCAGGGTTATCTGCATTTAAAGCAGTTACTAATAGGGAGTCTAATCTATTGCTAGCTAGATCTGGGCTGCTTACTCCAGTTATTCCGGTTGTGGCAGCTATTAAAGTAGAAGAGAAGATATTTCTTTTACTTGAGAGAACCTGCTCTTCTTGGGTGCCAACAACTATAACATCACCATCTGCAACTTTTTTCTTTATGGCTGCAACCGCAGATGCATTAGCACCACTGTTCCCAATGTTCCAAGTAACAGCTTTAATAACAACTTCATTATCTGGCATATATCTTTACCATATTTATCCCATGCACCTTAATTTAGAGTGCTAATCATTGAAAGGAGTTCCTTTTTATGTATATGCATTAATGACTTAAATTGAGAATGTGGAGTTTATTGTTAGAGATGGAGGGTATCACTTAAGAGTGATCCTAACGCTTACTATAAATTAACATCATATTTTAGGGTGAGAAATGAAAATTCTATAATATTAGTATATTTGATAGAGACTATATGGTTTTGTCGTATCCACACTGATTTAATCACTTGTAAGAATATAAGTTTTTAATTTATAAGGACACTGATTTTTTAGCGAAAATAACAAAGTAGTAATATTGAGAGTTTATTCTTTCTATTCTACCTGATACTTTTTTCAACTTCATTATTGTAAATTTGTCTTTTGCTAATTCTTGGATATATTTTTTGCTGTGGGAAAAACGACCGGTTTTATCTACGATCATTTTTTCTTTACTTGATACTTCTGTAGTAAAGCAAAACAAACCGTTGGTAGTTAGGTTGCTATGTACAAGATTAACTAGATTAGCAATATCACCAATATAATTTACAGAGTCAATCATAGAAATTATATTGAAGTGTTTTTTTGAGTTTTGTAGGTACTCATGTACCTCACAAGTTTCAAGAGTATTGTAAATATGTTTTTTATGCGTTTGTTTGATCATGTTTTCAGCAAGGTCAATACCGGTAAGGTGTTTTACTTTGAAATGGATCCGTAGTTGTTTGCCAAATAATCCTGTACCACAGCAAGCATCAAGAGCATTTTCAAAAGGAATCTTTCTACTATGTTGCTTTCTTAATAGTTTTGCCATTATCTCTGGAGCTGAATAGAGTAACATTTTTTCTAAATGATGATCGAAATGTTCTGCATAATTGTTAAATAAGTCTTTTACGTAAGGGAGTGGAGGGTGCTTTGGAGGTGTGTCACTTAGAACCTTCACAAAGTAGTTAGCACTGATGGAGTTTGGGGATATTCTAACAATGCGGCTGTGGTATTGTAGTGCTTTGTACGAGGTGCGACTTGCATATCCAGCAAGTGCTAACAAACGAATATCATCAGGATAGTGTTCCAATAGAATCTCGGTAAATTTCAGTGTTTCAGAAACATCATCATAAAAGGCATGCTCTATGTATTTATCAAGGGCATTGGTATTTTCTGGGGCTAGCAAAACAATTTTTCTATAAATGGCCACGGCTTCAGAAAATTTACTTCTTCTTGCCAGCATTCTGGCATCATTATCTAACACATCCAAGCCCTTGGGAGCCTGGGGTTTAATATCAAAGTTTTTTATTTTTTCGTATAATTTTCTGAGCATTTATTTCACACCAAGTAGTTATTTGATCAACTGTGATGAATGTATGATTTTACTATATACTATTCATAGGTATATACATTATAGTTTACCATGGGCAAAGGCAAGAAGAACTATTTTCGAGCTGAAGGTACGCACGAAAATTATATAATAAAAGCAAGACTATGCTTTTTAATGTTATTATTTGCATGGATATATACCTATTGGGGCACTATAGTTGTCACGATATCTTTATATAGATATTCACCTGCTGGGGCTCATAATAGTTTATTATTGATTCCTGCTGCTTGGCTTCTGATCTACGAGCTACGTCATCCAAATTTTCTTGTCCCAAGATTTAATTATATTGGAGCTCTATTAGTTATTGCTACAATAACTATCTGGATATATGCCAGAGTTACAGGGATTCATGGCTTAGAATATTTAATGGTATATCTAATGTTACCATGTATGTTAATTACATGTATGGGGATAAATATAGCTGCAAATAATATGGTTCCAATTTCCTTATGGTTACTATCATTTCCAATGGGGCACTGGTTACTACAATATATTCCTATGTATCTTGGAGATGTATTAGGACTTATAAAAAAATTACTTGAATCAACGATCTCAGATGGTCTATTAGGAGCTGGACAGAAAAAAATTATGTATATTTTCTGGGGCAGTATACAGTATATGCCAATTAGTTTTGCAATAATTTTACTTTATTCAAACTGTAAATTTAAATTACATGCTATGGGACAGTTTTTTTTATTACTTGCTACATCTATGTTAACATTTTTTCTATTTTTAATTTTCAGTATGATATTTAGCTCAATTTCAATAGAAAGTAGAGTTTACTTGCAAATTGCAAGTTTCATGACTATTTCTGCCGTCACTATCATTGCAATTTGGTATGGCCATAAATTACATCTAAACGATTACACCGCAGGAATTAATATTTCTTGGTCTGAAGAAGGCAGCATGGTTAGTTATAGTTGGTTTCGCAAATCGATGATAATGGCAATATTTATTTTATCTGGGCCATGGATCGCTGAAAATATTTCTGATAACTCTTGGATACATAAAGATATAAACATACAGTTGCCTGAGAAAATTAACTCTTGGGAAAAAAACAAATAACGTCTGAAGTTGAAGGTTTTAGTGTTTCTTTTATCAACACTAAACAAAAAATAAATTATGAATATGTTAATGGTTCTAATAATGTGATGGTGTATATTACTTTATTTCAGGGGGGGCATGGCAGCAGTTTGCCCGAAAGTTTCAAGCAGTATGTTCATAATGATTTCTGGTCGAAAAAGAATCAAGATCTTGTTGAGCAACCACTGGAAAATATTAAAGAGTTTAGTGTGCTTGAGACAAATTATCACAACGGAAATGATTATTTGCTAACGTGGTCTTGGTTTTATATCGGAGATAAAATGGCTGGTGATGCTAAGTGGGCTGGAGTTTTTGAGAAAATTCAAAAAATAGTACAGCAAAAAGCACGAAAAGGAGTGGTGGTTATTGTTGCTAAAGCTAGAAATGAAGCGGATGCTAGAGTAAATATTGAAAACTTTTCTAATGGATTCGTTGGGGATTTCCCTAGCTATTGTTAAAGCATAGAGGTGGTGTAATTATTTTTGAGAGATGCAATAAAGTCTTTATAATTAGGAAGGTAATGTTCTACCATTTTCCAAAATCTCACAGAGTGATCCAAATATTTTAAATGGCATAATTCATGCACCAAGATATAGTCACAGATGTTTTTTTCTAAAAATAGTAATTTATAATTTAAGCTAATATTACCACTTTCATTACAACTACCCCAAATAGTTTTTTGACCACGAATAGAAAGTTTATTATAGGTAAGCCCCATAGTTATTGCTCTACTTTCAATTAGAGATGCAAGAGCTTTTTTTGCATATAATTTCAGCCATGACCTTATTTTTTCTTTAGTTACTTCGGGGTGACTCTGATAACCGCTAATAAGTAAATATTTATATTTATAGTTGGCGGTTATCTTTACTGCTGATTCATTAATATAGATTAGTTGCCATAACTCATCTATTAGCAGTAAGTTTAAACTATAGACTCGGGTATCTGTTACCAAATTGTGTCTAGGCTCGGATTGTAAAGTTACATTGGAGGTGATCCAACGTTGTTTGAGCACTAAAAAAGTGATAATTTTGCTAACGCTTGGCCTTCGTTTGGGAATAATAATTTCTAGGGTTTTATAGTTCCCTGCAACCAGCCGTAAATATTTGGCTTTATTGCTTTCCCGAACCTTGAATTTAGGCATCCAGCTTATGTTGAACAGAGACAACTCTAATTTATCTGTAAACTTCATTGAAATCTTAAGTGCTTTAGTTATTGATTATATCATACAATAGACTTCGCATTTGAAAACTCATATAATGGCCCAAACACTTTAAGGTGGCAAACTTACTATGAAGAAAATTCCTGCTTGGTATAGTCTCTATAAAGTATTGATGTTATTAGTTTGGCCCTTGTACATTTTAAGAATGTTTGTGCGCTCCATGAGACTTAAGGATTATCGATATAGACTAATAGAGCGTATGGGAATTAACAACTTTAATGTTAAACACCAAAATGGTATTTTATTACACGCCGTTTCTCTTGGTGAGACTAAAGCTGCAACGCCAATAATAAATATGTTACGAGCACGTTATCCTGACACACCTATTATGGTTACTACTACTACTCCAACAGGTTCTAATTATGCACAAACTTTAAAAGGTGTTAACCATACATATTTGCCTTTTGATTGCAGTATCTTTATTAAAAGATTTTTACGTGCATTAAGTCCAAAAGTTATTGTAGTTATGGAAACAGAGCTATGGCCTAGCTTGATTTTTGAAAGTGCTAAAGCTGATATAGATGTATTAATAGTAAACGCACGGATTTCCGACCACTCTTATAAAGGTTATAGTAAATATAAATTTTTCAGCAAAGCAATGTTAGATTGTGTAACAAAAGTTTTAGCTCAAAGCGAACATGATGCTCAAAGATACAAAGGCATTGGCATAAAGTCTGAAAAATTAACTACTGCAGGAAATGTTAAGTTTGATATAAAATTTAGTGAAACAGTGATTAGTAAAGGCATTGAATTAGGAAAAATATTAAATAAACCACATGTATTAACCGTGGCAAGTACGCACCCACAAGAAGAAGAGCAGATCCTAGATGCTTTTGATATTATACGGAAAAATCATCCTGATTTTTTCATGATATTGGTGCCACGGCATCCAGAGCGTTTTAATGATGTTGCTGAACTTTTAGATTCACGTGGGTACAAATACGTTAGGAGAAGTGAAGGCGTATCAGTGCTCGGAGATGCTAGCATTTTACTTGGAGATACGATGGGTGAAATGGGGGTATTCTATAATTCCTCAACAATTGCCTTTGTTGGTGGTAGTTTGGTGAATATTGGTGGACATAATGTACTAGAGCCGGCAAGTGTACCAGTGCCAGTGCTAACCGGGCACTATTATTCAAACTTTAAAGAAATCACAGAAAAATTATTATCAGCAGATGGAATTAAGGTGGTTAATAACTCTGACGAGTTAGCTAAATCTATATGTGAGCTTATTGATAATCCAGAAAAATCAGAAAAATTAGCTCAAGCAGCAAAAACAGTAGTTGATACTAATCAAGGTGCTACAAAAGTAACTGTAGATGCTATTTCAAATTTTTTGTAACCAATCATTGACTGCAGATAGATCGGCATCTGATAACAGTCCAGCACTAGCTTTTAGTGCTAGGGTCTCTAAAATAAAGTCGTAGTGTGCATTCTTAAATTTTTTCCTCGCATTTAACAATTCACTTTGAGCATTAAGCACATCAACCATGGTTCTAGTTCCTACATCAAAAGCAGCTTCTGTTGCTTTTAGAGCACTTTGATTCGAAATGGTTGCTTGTTCTAAAGCCTTGATTTCTGATAACTGAGTTCTTATCCCACGAAAAGCTTTGCGGGTGGTACTTTCTATATTACGGTAGGTTCTTACATATTCACTTTGTGTTGCTGCAAGAGATTGAATAGCTTGTTCGGTTTTTGATAATACTGAGCCACCAGAGAATATTGGCACTGTTAAGATTAAGCCTATTGATTTTGTATTTGAATAGATTGATGTTGGAGCTGCAGATTTAACTTTTAATATTGTTCCTGTTAGTGCTAGCGTAGGCATATGGCCTGCACGTTGCTGTTTTATTATGGCTCTATTTTGTTCAAGTTTTTGCTTTTGGGCCAAGAGGCTTAAATTGTTTTCTAAAGATGTTTGAACCCAATTATCCATATTATTTGGGATTGGCATAGTTAGAGGGACTTTTGTTTGTACTAGAGTTGTAATACTATTTATCTGTTGTCCGGTTATTTCACCAATAACTTCATATCGGTCACTAAGTGTGTTTTTTGCAGAAATAAGTTGTGCTGTGGCATCGTCACGGCGAGCTTTAGCTTCATGTACGTTGGTTATTGCAGTTAAGCCAACTTTAAAGCGTTGTTCAGTTTGTTCCAAATGTCTAGAAAAAGCTGCAAGCTTCGCACTGTGAAAATCGACATCATTTTTTGCTCTTAAAATAGAAAAATATTGTTCGGCAACAGATAAAATTAAGTCTTGCTTGGCTTTATCTAATGTAAATTGTGCTTGAGCAACTTTCATTTTAGCAACTGAGTATTCAATGAAGTTTGAAGTGTTAATAAGATCCTGCGACAAATCTAATTGGTATTTCCTCGCATGGTAATCATTGACGCTATTAGACTTGTTTCCAACTGTTGCTGTGCTAGCAGATAAGGCAGGTAATGATAAGGCCAATGCTTGTGGTATCTCTTCTTTTATGCCAAGAAAAATAGCCTGGGCTCTTTGAAAAGTTGGGTCTTGTATTTTAGCGGTTTGATAAATTTGATTTAAATTTTCGGCAAAAGCGCTATAAGGAAGTAATACAAGAAAAATAAGCTTAAAAAGTTTCATCTAAAGTTCCTATAATAAGAATTTCTCTTTTACTGGATAATTTTCTAGTGGTTCGACTACAGTTTCAAATAAATTAGTTTTAATAATGGCACCACAACTACCTTTGCTCCATAAACACGCATTCATTGCAGGTTTATGACCAATTATCGCAAAAAGTCGACCATTAAAGTTCAACAGCTCGAGTATATCTGGAATCATCGCAGGTATCGAACCGGTTAAAATGATAACATCAAAGACTTTATTTTTTTCTTTTATATACTCAAAAATATCACTTTGTAGTAAGTGGAAGTTAGAAAGTCGTAATGAAGAAAGTGCTACTCTTGTTTTTTCAACAAAGTTTTTATGAATATCAAGACTAGTTATATGAAAGCCTAGTTCAGCAGCCAAAGCACTAAGGTAACCACTGCCAGTGCCGATTTCAAGAATATCATCACGTGTACCGATATTAACAGCTTCTAAAATGCGACCAACTATTTTTGGAGCTAGAGAAAATTGATTATTACCTATATCAAGTCCTGTATCTGAATATGCTAAAGGACAAATATCTTTATTTAAAAATATTTCTTTAGGTACTTTCCTGATAACTTCAAGGACCCTTGGGTTTTGAACCCCCCAGGCTCTTAGTTGATGTGATAACATTTTTTCCTTTGCTGCTGATAAATCTACTGTAGAAGACATATAAATCAAGCCTTATTCTATTGGGGGTGAATTACAATTTTGCTTAAATTATTAAGCTATCCATGCACTATGATAGAATAGCATAATACCATGGGTTTAATGTGAGATTTATTGATGGAAAATGATTGGGAGCCTTGTTACGGTAGTGACTCACTTGAGGTTATCGAAGAGAAAAAAATATTTGATGGCCACTTTAAAAGTTTCGAAACCACATATAAATTTAAAAAATTCAATAAAGATTGGTCTAATACGATAAGTCGAATACGTATAGATAAATGTAAGGCTGCGGCTGTATTATTATACTGTCCAAATGATGACACTGTATTATTGATAGAGCAGGCGCGTCATGCTGTCACCAGTTGTGAAATTAATAGCCCATGGATTTTAGATATTGTTGCAGGGCATATAGAAAATGGAGATAACCCAGAGGATACAGCTATACGTGAATCAGTAGAAGAAGCTGGAATACATATAGATAAGCTTATATTTATTAATGAATACCTCGCTTCATGTGGTCATTCAAATGAAGTTACTTATGTATTTTGTGGAATTGTGAATAATTCTTTCCCCGGAAGCAGTAATCATGGCCTAGTTGAAGAAGAGGAAGATATTAAAACTCATATTTTCAAAACTGAAACAGCAATAAAATTAATGGATACTGGAAAAATTGTTACAGCATCAGCGGTTATAGCTCTGCAATGGCTAAAGCTTAAAATAATTGATAAGTCATAGAATACGTTAGTGATGAATGTGTGAAAATTCTTATCAAAAAGATGAAGAAATTTTTCAGTTGTTTAAGTTAGCCAAGATATATGGTAGAGAAGAGAATATTAATCCCTATATATAGAGTCTGCTTATACTTATTAAGAGTTATCTCATAGTTAAATTACGTTAGTTGGTTATTTGTTAGTAAAGGAAGTTTGATACACTTCTGGTTTTAGTTGTCTGAATTGATTGCGGGTGAAAGTTCCTTATATTTAGCTGTTTTTGTATTAGTTGTCTTTATGAAAATGAAAAAATACCAAAAAAACAGTATTATTTTCATAGAATAACAGATACTTGCCTTTACCTACCACCAAAAATGTACTAACATCCTCGGCTTAATCAATATTGGTTGGAGTAATAATTATGATGAATAAATTAATTAAAACAGTATTCGTTGGTGGATTAATGTTTAGTGCTGCAGTTTCTGCAGACGTAGTACCTTACATTGGTGCTGAAGCACAATTCAACAATCCTAAATATGCTAACATGAATACAAATCTAGGTAGCATCGAAGCCAAAAAAGGCCGTTTAGGTCTTGGTATCTTCGGTGGCGCTAAAATCACTGAAAACTTTGGTGTTGAAGCTGGTGCAAGCTTTGCTAAAAAAGCTACTAAGAAAAATGCTAGAAATAATGACGTAACTGCTAAAAGCAGCAACTTATACATCGACGCTGTTGGTTTTATGCCAATCAACGAAGAAGTTGAGTTACTTGGTAAAGTTGGTTTCGGTCGTATGAAAGCTAAAATTTCTGTAGCTGGTGAAACTGTAACTAACGAAAGCAACGTTAATAAAGCTAAAGTTGGTGTACGTTTAGGTGCTGGCGTTCAGTACAAACTTGATGACAACTTAGCCGCTCGTGTTATGTTGACTCACCAAAAAGGTAATAAAGTAAGCCTTAAGAACAACAGTTCAGTTGCTCTAGGTCTAACTTGGTCAGTACTATAATATACTGTTTAAGTTAAATTACTAATGTAGGGGGGCGATTGCCCCCCTATTTTTTTGCTTAGAATTTGATAAACTAGCAGCTCAGTAAATTATTAAGTCTTTTAAGTTTAGAAGGGTGTGTCTTTAATATGGCAAGGACAAAAGAAAATATATATAACGCAGAAGCTATTGAGGTTCTAACGGGGCTAGACCCTGTGAGGAAGCGCCCAGGGATGTATACCGAAACATCAAGGCCTAATCACTTAGCTATGGAAGTAATAGATAATAGTGTTGACGAAGCAATAGCTGGGTATGCAAATAGCTTGTCAGTAATTTTGTATAAAGATGGCAGCCTCAGTGTGGAAGATAATGGGCGCGGTATGCCTGTAGACAAACATCCAATTCACAAAGTGCCTGGAGTGGAGCTCATATTAACTAGATTACATTCAGGTGCTAAATTTTCTAACAAAAATTATCAATTTTCTGGGGGATTACATGGCGTTGGGGTTTCTGTTGTTAATGCCTTATCACAAAACCTAGAAATTACAATTAAACGAGATGGTAGTATTTATGCTATGACTTTTGCTCATGGAGAAGTTGTTAGTAAGTTGAAGAAGGTTGGTTCGACGACTAAGAAAGATCAAGGAACCAAAATACACTTTCATCCTGAGGCAGAGTATTTTGATTCAGTTAACTTCTTGAAAAGTAAGTTAATTTCTCTATTAAAGGCTAAGGCAGTGTTATGCCCTGGCTTACACGTAACTTTTGCTGATGAGGCTAGTGATACAACAGAGGCTTGGTACTATGAAGGTGGATTAAAGGATTATCTACTTGAGCAATTACCAGTGAAAGAGTATTTGCCCAAAGAGGTATTTGATGGAGAAAGTGTTGAAACTGAACAAGAAGTAAGTTGGGCTTTAGTATGGGCTGATTCAGATAGAAAAGATAATGAACAAGAAAGTTATGTTAATCTTATTCCGACACCACAAGGTGGTACCCATGTTAATGGGTTTAGAACTGGTCTCTTAGAAGCTGTACGTGAATTTTGTGAGCTGCATGCATTATTGCCGCGAGGGATAAAATTAATATCCGATGACCTTGTAGCAGATTTACATTTTATTCTTTCAGTTAAATTAAGTGATGCACAATTTTCAGGTCAAACTAAAGA
>JABJGS010000074.1 GCA_018703155.1 Francisellaceae bacterium
AGGTTCAGACTCAGGTTCAGACTCAGGTTCAGACTCAGGTTCAGATCTAGATTCAGATTCAGGTGATTTTGTGAGTGGAGTCATCCATGCTTCAAGACGAGGAGCTTTACCGGAAATAGCCGCTTTGATCAACGTTATGGATCAAGCAAATATTATAGATCAACAAAATTCAGTAGATACAGAAGATACTATTTCAAATGAGCGAGAAGTTATAAATTTAGCCAGACTTGCAGAAAGATCACAAAATAGTTATGAACGTTTAGAATCTGAGCGAGCTGCTCGGATACTCAGAGACCCACATAGCTCTATGAACAGAGGGCGACTTTCAACAATAAATCGACATTTTGTTAGTAGAATTTTGCCTCATGTGCAATCTAGATTTCGTCACTACATGACAAACAACTGGGTTGATACATTTGAGGGTGAAGTATTTTCTGGTTTATATCGCATACATAGCAGTGTATTAAACTTAATTGATGGTTTGCGTGTGGAAGTGAACTTATCAGAAAGGGTGGAAGTAGTAAATGAAGTAGATGAAGTTCATTTGCTAAGGCCAAGTGGTGTAATGATAGATGATACTGTTGATGTGGACCCTTCTCTAATTCAAATAATACCAAGGAATCTGTTATCAACACCAGAGCCGACTTTAGAAGAGCAAATAAATACGCACCTTGTGGCTATAAACGAAGGAGCTATGGAGTTAAGTTTTAATAGGAATTTGATATTAATACTACAAGAAGTGTCAGTATTATCTTCTGCTAGAGAGCTTATATTTGTAGATGTAAGTGATTATTGGTCTGAGCACAATGAGCTTTCTGCTGAAGAGCATAGTGCTGTTGTTCATAGTGCCGGAGAAGATATTCATAGTGCAATCAGAATAGATGGTAGTGTTAATGTTGATATTGAAGCAGATATTAGTGAGTTAAGTATTGAGGAAGAAAGTGAGGATGAGGAAGAAGAAGAAATAAGATTTTCTTTTGATGATGAGGCTATTTTAGTTACAGCAAGGAGAGTAATACAAAAATTAAAATTACACCTTTTAGAAGAAATTATATCGGTATCCAGTGAAGCTTTGGAAATGGGCGTAGGTGAAGAAGAACGCAATGAGCTAAATAGAGAACAAGTAGATTGGTTGGAGGAGCATAAACATTCTATTGTTTTAGGAGAAATTGATTTAAGAAATTTAAACTTATCTTCTTTGAATATTAATATATCTGCTTATATTATTTTACATAATAAAATTATTGAACGTTCACGAGAATTACTTACTCATGATCGAAATTGCTCAGCTATTTCAGCGTATAGAAATTTTGATTTTAGTTTGCCTGTACGTGGTGATCATGCAAATCCATTTGATCCAAGCGATAGTGAGCATGCCTTCTATCCAGCTGAAGGTGGACATGGACAAAATAATGAGCAAGCAGCACATCATGTGCAGGTGTTGACGGCTTTTTACTATTTAGGAGCAACGGATCCTGCTCATGAAGATACTAATCATTTATGTTGGGCAAATACGGTAGGGCAATTAGCAGATATAAGAAATACTTATGGTTCGGAGCAGGTTAGCTGTTATTTAGGAACTGTAGGTAGGATTTCAGGATTTGTCGATAGTTATCCATTATTACAGCTTCCTATTACGTTGCTAACATTTGTACGTAATAGTATGCGCCGCATTTTAGCTAATGCGGTATATGAACATTTTCAAGGTATAACTGGTAGTGATTATGAGACTAGAAGAAATACATATTTATCCTTGTTAACATTTAGTTCATTTAATGCTTCTGCTATTTGTAGCAATGAAATGACGAGTGTCATGAATGCTGAACTTTCATTATTGAGTTTTTATAGAGAGGATTTTACTAGATTAAGATTACCAGGTGATCTGGAAAGTGTCCTTAGTCAAATACAAGCTATGGCATTAGAGGAATATCCAGATGAAGAATTGGGTTTGTTGGAGAATGCTTTAGTTAGAGCAATGTATCACAACCTTAGTTCTTATGCTGCTATAGCTATAAGGAGTAACTATTTTTCATCGTTATCGCCAGATGAGCGACATATTTTTGATTCAGAAGAAGAGGCAGATTCACCAGACTTTATTATTCAGGAGTTAGCAACGACAACTTCAGAAATATTTGATGTTTATTCACGTAGAGTAGAAGAGTTAAACAGTGCTTTAGATTTAGAACATAGTGAATTTTCAGATGCAAATACTGCATATTTATATTATCGAGATAATTTGCATTTGCCAGCATTAGAATACGCAATAAGTAGAGCTAATGAATTTGGTGTGCCAGCAATGTTGGTTGCACAAGAGATACGTGATACCAGATTAACTTTTTCTTATCTAAATACTGCAAATAGATATATGGAGTTACGCCAACATAATCAAGATCTTTGTGATTGGAGTGATGATGATATAAATATACGAATTATTAATAGTGTTAACGGAAATTATGATAGTTTATGGTTTAATTGTGCTGGTGCATCGACTCTTGCAGATGGTGTGGTTTCCAGCCCTACAAGTGATACATTGCTGACTGATTCTACAGGTGAAACTCTACAACAAGCAGTACGTAGATTACATCTGCAAGAACGATATGTTGAGGAACATGAAGCTAATATTGAAGAAATACCAAATAATGTTGGGGTTGTAAATCTTGCGAGAAGAATTCAAGTAGCCAATCAAACTTACGTAAATAGAAATAGAGAGGCTAATATATCTGCTGGGCGAGATGAAAACTCCATAGCAGGAAATAGGTTGATAATAACAATCACTCATTTTAATAATGTGGTTTTACCATATTTAGCTGATAGTTTTAGACAATATATGCGTGCTGATTGGTTAGCACTTATAAATGATGAAGATTTAGCAGCTGCTTATAGATTTCATCAAGGTTTAATAGATTACCTTGGCATGCAAGCTGAACCTAATGAGCATACAGTTTTCCATGAAGATGAAGATTTATATACATTCATACTAAACATGCAAACTAGATCTGGTCGTGATGACGTAAGATCTAGTTCTGCAACTGTCCGGAGAGAGTTATCTTTGGATGAAGATGGAGTTGAAAGGACAGAAAGACAAAGTCATACATATACTTCTGATGATATCACTTCGATACGAGCAGAAATAATAAGATTGTCTGGAAGTATTAATCCTATAAATCAGGAGCAAATAGATCACTCGCTAGCCTTAACAGATGATGTACAAGGAACTTTTACATATAGTGCCCAACATATTGTTGAGACGGCAAATAGAATAATTTTTAAAATTAGAGTGAAATTACTTAATAGTATGATTGCCGAATCAGGCTCATCCTCATCACTAATAGATGCTGAACTTGGAGCATGGCTTAGAGAAAACAAAAATATTATTATTATGGGGCCTATATCAACTGATAACTTGGGTCCATCTAGTTTTCCAGAAGAAATTCGTGCCTACATTCAAGTTCACAATTCTATAGTAGGGGAGTCTAATTTACGGTTAAATGCAATTAGGTGTGATTTAGTAAGTGCATGGTCAAATTTTGATTTCAGTACTGATGTAATTGGAGCATATGCTAATCCATTTGATTTAAATGTAGACGATAGTTCACTAGAAAGAAATTCTTATTATAGAAGCAATGTTTCAGGTATGAATGCCCCGACTCACTCTATTGCTGTGTATCAATGTCGAGCAATGCTTGCTCTAGTGTATCTAAGTGTTGAAGATGGTGGTCAATATGAAGATGTTAGTAATATAAGGTGGGCCAGTGTTGTAGGGCAGTTGTCTGATATTCATAATGCAAATGGTAGGGGACAGTTTAGTTGTTATCCAGGAACTATTACTAGGGTGATGTGTATTCCCAATGACCATAGTGTTTTAGCATTGCCAATGCAAATTCCAGAGTTTATTATTTACAGAGTTCGCCAACTATTAGTTTCAAGAATAACAGATTACTTTTCTACAGATCTGAGAGACGCTACGTATATAGAATTGAAAGAAACATATTTAGCATTACTAACATTTAGTACATTTAATTCTACAGATATAATTGATAATACACTACGTAGTGTTATGGGGTGTAGTTTAAATCGTTTACTATCCTCATGGGACGAATTTGTTCGTGCAGCATTTTGGGGTGACATAGAGGGGGCACTGGCACAAATTATTCTAAATGTTGAAATGGAATATAATAGTCATGAACTCAACAATCTTGAATTTGCAATATTAAACCATGGTTTACTCGACATATCTATGTATACGGCTAATGCTATTAGATCAGTATTTTTAGGGGCTCTCTCTGCAGAAGATAGACTGACTTTTGAGGCTGAAGAGAGAGAATCTAATGAAGAATTATTTCGATATGATGCTAGTGACTCTGAAAGTAGAATATTTGCTATATACTCACAACTAGCAAATAACATAGTAAGGACTCAAGCTGAAGCACACAGAGAGGAAGATGATGATAGAATTGATGATGAAAATTATACACATTACATAGAGACAGTATTTACACCAGTTGTAGATAGTATTTGTGCCATGGATGCACATAGTGATTTATCCAGAGATCAAGTTATTGCAGAGATACGTGATAATAGATTAACAGGTAGATATCAAGCAAATGTAGCATTAAGCCTTAATCTCCGTGCAAGGATGCAAGCTAGCCAGCAAGATGGAGCTCAGGATTTAAGTGCGGCTTTTAGTGATGATAATATTTCTCGGCGTGCACTTTCAGGAATTAGTGATAGTTTTGATAGCTTATGGTATAGGTGTAATAGAGATCTAGCAAGTGAGGTTAATGCAGAAGAAGTTACTGATTATGTAGTTGGTAATGAAACAATTGCTCAAGCAGCACAAAGGTTATGTTTGCAACAACGTTTTATTCATGTATTTCATGTTAGAGAGCCTAATGTTGTACCTAATTCCAGAGGTACCATAGCTAATTCTACAGCATCAGGTGCAATATCAGAACATACACGGCAACGGTCAGGTCTTTCTCTATATGAAACCACTAATGAAATCAGGATAGAAGAAATTGTAAATACTTTAGATCGTTCTTATCATCGGATAACTAATACGGAAAATGTGCAACCATACAGTAGTATGATTTCCATTCCATCTGGTATACCAGCACTGCTTCCATATCATCCGACTGGTTCAGACGTGACGGCATTGAGCCGGCATGGTGTAACTAATATATATGTTGCCTGCAATTTGGAAATTCCAAGAAGTACAGGTGCTAGTTCTGGGTATCTTGGTGTTTTGCAGGAAATTTGTGAACGTTATTCTCTTGATACAGATATAAGAAATTATGAGGTTTCATGCGCCTTTGTTATACAAGATTTTGTTTTTGATGGTACTGAATCACTTCTAGCACGTGCGCATCCATGGCTGCATAGTGATGCACCAGAACGAGGCAGATATGTATCTGTAAGTAATATTCATGTGGCATCTATTATAGATAATAATGTAAATTTACTTAGTTTAGGAGCAAGAAGTGAAGTAAATACACATGGTGGCACTGGAGCAGCTTCTGTTGTGTACTCACCTAATAATTTATCAGTGTTTTCTCCAGGGGAGACTGGGCCTTTACGAAACAATCAAGTTATAACCACAATTTATATTGACACGAATTATACAACTGCTGATGGTGGCGTACAACCAAGGATAAAAATTGTAACAACTCATATAGTGGACGTTAGTACTAGATTAAATTTAGAAATGGCTATTGGAGAGATTAATCGTAATCGTACCTCTGGAGCTTTAGGTGATAGTTTTGCAGAGCATATTGGTGAGTTGAATGCTAGAGTTCGCGAACTAAATTTACTTAGAAATTTACCTTTAGAAACTGTTGGTAGAGCAGTTTTTGCAAGACCAAGAACATCACCTATACCTATTAGGCCAAGAGTGCCATTTAGTAATAGCGTTAGGAATTCTGCTATGGCTATGGCCAGGTCTTCGGCTATAAGGAATGTTGCTATGACTCAGAATTACATTCTTGATGCAGCTATAACTAGTCCCGAGTTACTTACTGAAGAATTATCTCCTTTGGCCAATACATTGCTATTGCTAGAGAGTGTATCAATCATTAATTACAGTAGATTAAGTAATATAGATAATGTAGATACTTATAGTCAGCTTGCTCTGCCTAGAGCACCCATGTTACATCCATATCACCCCGCAGGATCTCCAAGCACAATAAGATGTGATTCTGGGATCACAAGAATTTTAGCTTCTGTGCAATTAAATGTTGATGCTTCTCATTATCCTGGGTTTACAAACATGCTGTCTCATTGTCCTATTGGAGCAGATTTATCTACAGCTGAAGTAGATAGCTATGTGATTGTACAAAATTGTCCTTTTCGTAATTCTCAATTGCTAGGGCGAGCACATTCGTGGTTGCATGCTGATGCGCCAGATAGCCAAGCAGGGTTTAGCAGAGATCATATAATGCAGTTTATGATAATTGAAGGAGCACGAGCATCTATTTATCCTAATAGTCGCGTTTATACTCATCAAGAAGGTGGTAATGTTGTTTATTCACCCAATAATGTAAATGCTATAGATATTGGTGCAGATGGTATAATAGAGAATAGATTTATTACTACTGTATGTTGTGTGATTGATAGCGGTGTGCCACGTTTTGCTATCACAACTCATGTGTTACTTACTGATGACTCTGCTGTAGATTTTACCGCAGTTATAGCAGAACGAGCAGCCGCACCAGTATCGTTACTTCAATTTGGAGAGTTCTTAGAGACTATAGCTGGATTTGATTCTGAGGTTCACTTACCATGGAATATGCTAAGTCGAGCAGCGGTAAGTATACCTATTGAGCCAGAGCCAGGTGATAATAATTTAGCTGCTATAGACTCAAGGATTGTGAGCGTAACTGTTACACCAGATTATAGTCAAGAGAGCAGATTAATAAGTGTTCCTGGGTCCTCACCATCGATACCAGGAATAGTTAATAGAATTAGTCGTGGAATAGGTAGAGCAAGAGTAATAGCTAATCTTGAAACATCAAATAGTTCTGTTCCAGTTGGAGAATCATCATCACCAGTAAGATTATCTATTAATCCAGTAGCAGGTCATCAATATCCATGGCCTGAACGACCTATTGGTCTGCCAAGCCTTAATCAGTTAATGGGATTAAGAGCAATACTCAGAGCAAGAAATTCTTTAAATAATACATCTGAGGGAGTTATAAATCCAAGAGTTGTGAATAATTCAAATTTAAATGGGTCCATACATGAAGTAGAAGAACATTTAGTAGAATTAGAGTTAGTACAGTTACGGGAACGAACATCAGTATTAACCAACATGCAAGTAGGGCCCACTTATAGATATAATGATAACATGGTATCGCTAATTCCAGTGTTTACTAATGAGATATCTAGACCTGTACTGCCAGTTATTTCAATATCATATGGTAACCATATAGATAGAGGCAGATTACCAAGGCATATTAATCGACAATTGAGAATTATTTTGGGAGATGACGTTCCAAATTCTATAATGGTTAATTTTTGTCTTCAGGAGGGGGATACTGGACTTCCATTGAGATTATCCATGTCTCAAGCAATGGGAACTGCTGATGCTAATGAATTTTCGTATATTGTTGGGATAATGTCAACATCACCTAGTTATTTCGAGCAATTTAACATTAATGCAGGTGAGCTAGAAGCTGAAGATAGACAAATTAATATCCCTGATGGACATGAATCTTTTTACAGCTGTATCTTTGTACATGAAACTAATCAACTATTTATTACTGCTCATGCAATAGTCCCACCTGCTTTTTGTCAAAGAATTAGAGGTGGTTTGTCAGGTTACATTGAAGATCCAATTACTAGAGGACGAAATAATTTTGCACCACATAATTTAGAAGAGCTCTCATTGTGGATGAATAGTAATTTGCGTACTTCTGGTGAAGCTGCAGAGGCTGGCGTGGCTGCTCTGGAAATTTATTCTGAATTAAACAATTGTATAAGGCATAGAATTGCAGTAAGAGTAGATGATTCTGATATGAGAATGTTTAACGGCAGTCGTGATTTTGAAATTGCATATATTCTAACAAATGTTAATAATGTACATTATGAGTCTAGACATATGCCCATAGCACCTATAATATCAAGAGCTTCGGTATTAAACTCAGGACATGAAAGTCTTCATGCTCCCATATGCTTATCACACAGAATTACTAATGACAGTATGCTGCCAGCACATATAATCAGAATATTAGCTAGACATAACCTGGAGGTGAACACTAATGCGGATCTAGATGTGTTTTTTGTAGCTCAAGAAAACAATTATCGACGTGGCGAAAATATGCTTTTGACCGCGAGTTCAATAGTGGAAACATCATGCGCACAATTATTTGAAAATCCCTCCGCCTCGGTAGAGGGGATATGTATTATTAGCCCAGATCGTAATGGAAGAGATGGACATGAAATACATACAGAAATATTTAATTCAAATAATAATGTTAGATTTAATGTTGTTGGTACTCCAGGTGATTCTTGTTTCCAAAGTATAATAATACTTCGCAGTGCAGTTAATGGTGTAAATAGCAGAGTGTTATGGACTATGCATAACCTGTTGTCAGAAAATGATCTTACTATACTGAATAATAGTATCCAAAGCAGAATTTTCAGTGTTATTCCTGGCACAGAAATTACCACACTTGAACAGGTAATGTCTTGTGCTCTAAGATGTTCTGCATTGCAAAATATTTATAATTTTGAATCAGTGGTACGAGGAGGTACAGATTTTCCTAATATCGATCTTGGTGCAGATATTAGATTTGACAATGTGGGTCCGGAAATATATACACATGAGCAAATATGTAGATTGTCTAATGGTTCTGGTGAGCAACTTCATGAATTATGGTTAGATGTTGATGCTCATCGGCAGGCGTTCATAGAATTTTATGTAAGAGCTACACCAGGATTGGAAATAATAAGTAATGCGATAACTAGCATAATTGCAAGTGGTGGTGAGGAATATGATATTTTTAATGCAGAGGTAATTGAAAATTGCATAAGATATAATAACCATAATGTTTTGGAGTTACTAAGACTAAATTCAATAAATCTTCATGTGCTAATTAATGGAGTAAGCATTAATGGAGAAAATCCATTACTGTTATGCACATTACTGAGGCATAGAGAGTGTGCAATAGAAATACTACTAAGTGGCCAGCCTAATATATTAAATTTATATGGGGAGCGAGAGCATAGGTGGTGTATAGCAAATAATTTAGAAGAAGAATATGAATTAATAATACGTAGCTATGAATTTAGAGTGGGGCTGAGATCACCAAGCAGTAGCAATGGAGAGGCCAGGGTTGCCCCTTCTAGAGATACCGTTATAGCTGTAAATTTAGAGGATTTAACATCAAGTGATCATTATGACAGAATGATGCGAAATTTATTTAGATACATTCGTGAAGGTGATATAGAGTCATTTCGCACTACGTTTAATATGTCATCGAGCCATTTTCTAGATAGAGTATGCCTTGGTAATACATTGATGACGTATTGTGTGAGCCAGGATCAATGGGCGATAATGAGGTTATTAGTTGATGAAGGTGGGGCGAATATAGATATGGCAAGACCTGTTGATGGAATGACGCCACTACATGTAGCTGCGGATTGTGGGTATACTTATATCATAGAATACATATTATCAATTAGTGCTGCGAGTAGAGATACTGAAGATGGTGAAGGTCGTACAGCCTTGGAAATACTTTTGCAGCGTGAATATGGAGATGAAAATGATGCTAGAGCTCTTTTCATAATTGATGAGGAGATAGAGCCAAGTGCTAGAGCAAGATCAAGAAGTCCAAGCTTTACATAATGAAACAGAACACATTTATCTTAAAGGTGCTAAATATGTAGCTAGTCCTAATTGTACAACTAGGGATCCTAGAGTGGATATTAGTTTGCTTGTTATACATTGCATATCTTTGCCACCAAATATATTTTATGGGACATATATTCAAGATTTATTTACCAATACTCTTGATATCACAAAACATGGATACTTCACAAAACTTACAGGACTTAAGGTGTCTTCGCACTTGTTGATTAGACGTAACGGTTTTGTGATGCAGTTTGTACCCTTTGATATGCAGGCTTGGCATGCTGGAGTATCATCTTTCAAAGGTAGAGGTGGATGTAATAATTATTCGATTGGTATTGAGCTTGAGGGTAACGAAACACAGCCTTATTCAAGCTGCCAATATGCTGTTTTAGCTGATATAGTTAAAACTTTACAAATGGAGTTCACTAAAATAACAGATGAAAATATTGTTGGGCATGAAGACATTGCTCCTGGACGTAAAAGTGATCCAGGCCCTAGCTTTGATTGGGAGTTATTTTTAAGGTTGAAGAATAGTTAATGGTGCAGTGATTGAATTTTTATATTTTTCAACTATATTTTTTGCTGCAATATCCATATTTGTGTTAAGTATTTCATCTATTCCAAACCAGCGTAATGCTAAAGATTCATCACTAATGATTATATCATCTTCATCTGATTCAATTTTTAATAGATAGCAAATATCATAATGATAATGAGCGCAAACATTTTTATGTTTGGGAATGGAATGTATGTCTAAATCGAATATTTTATTATCTAATACAGAAATATTGTTAATTCCAGATTCTTCTTGGCATTCTAGAATAGCTACTTGTAGTGTGCTGAGATTGCCATCACAGTGACCACCTAATTGTAACCATTTATCTAGTTTTTTATGATGAGTAAGTAATATTTTATTAAGTTGTTTGTTAAATAGCAAAGCAGAGCTGGTAAAATGTCTGCTAAGTTCTCTGCGTTCAAAACAATATTTATTTTCATTTAAGAAGGTTACAAATTTTGTTTTAATTTCTTGGGATTTTCTAGTTCTAGGTGTGTATTCTGCAAGTTGTTGCTGAAGTGTTGGCCAAGTTTTATCCATAGAATATCAACCATCAGAAGTGCTATAGATTATAACATGCAAAGCAATGTCATCCCATTCTTTTATTTACTTCAGCAGCAATTTTGTCTGGTGAAAATTTGGGGATAAAGTTATTTGCTCCAACTTTGTCGACAAGGGCGTGATTAAAGTCACCACTTAGTGAGCTATGTAAAACAACATAAAGACCTTTCAAATTGGGATCTTTTCTTATTTCTGTGGTTAATTTATATCCATCCATTTCTGGCATTTCTATATCAGTAATTAGCATCAAAAATTCATCACTAACTTGAGAACCTTTGTCTGCCCAACGTTTTAATAGATCTAAAGCTTGTTGGCCATTTTCTCTCGCTACACATTTAATACCTAGCTGTTCTAAAGTCTTCTGTAACTGGTTTCGAGCAACTCTAGAGTCATCACATATAAGAATTTTTACTTTTTTATCTTTGGTTTTCTTCACGGCCTCTTGTGTTAGAAAAGCTGCTTCTTGTTTATTTTCTTCGCTGACTTGGCCAAATCTTGGGCTTACTTCTTGTAACACCTTCTCAACATCGATAATCTCAATTAACTGGTCATTGTATTTAGTTATTGACGTTAGATAACAGTCATTGCCAACTCCAGGTGGAGGTGGATGCATATCATTCCAGCTCACATTTATAATTTTGTGAACTTTAGATACCAGGAAACCTTGTTGGAGTTGATTAATCTCAGTTAGTATAATAAATGCTTTACTGTCTCTAGCTAGATATTTACGACCAATACCTTTGTGTAGGTCATAAATTGGAACAGTTACGCCCCTTATATTACTCACCCCAATGACGATTTCGTGCGATTGGGGCATCTTATTAATTCCTATGGTGTTAATTATCTCTTTTACTTTAAAAACATTTATGCCATAGAGTTGCTCATCACCCAATTGGAATATAAGTAGCTCTAGTCTATTTTGACCAGCTAGTTGGGTGCGTTGGTCAACATTTTCTAAAACTCCGGACATAAACTTAACCCATTTACAGATTCTCAAATAAGGTTAGTATATTAATGGGACAAATTGTTTTAAGTGTATTTAAGCATCCTCTAATTCTTTAATTTCATCAGATGAGCAAAAATAGTATTCTCCAGAGGTAAGGGAGGAGGGGATTGAAGTAGGTCCGTATTGGTATCGATGTAGTTCAATAACTTTATAGCCAAGCCACTCCCATATTCGCCTAATTTCTCTATTTTTTCCTTGATGTAGACAAACATCAAATGACGAAGAATTTTTTGTGGTGCTAACTTTCGTTATGCTAGTAAATCGTAATAGTTCGCCCTGGTCACTTATACCTTCTTTAGCTTGTAATAAATCTGTAGGCTTAGGATGATCTTGTACAGTAACAGTATAGTGCCGTGGAAGATTACTTTTAGGGTGCATGAGTTTATGAGCCAGATCACCAGAATTAGTTATTAAGAGTAATCCACTGGTATCTACATCTAGTCGACCAACCAGTATCCACTTTCCTTGTGTGAGTACAGGGAGATAATCAAATACTGTTTGTTTATGACCCTGAGAGTTTGTTGAACAAATAACGCCAGGGGGCTTATGAAAAACCAGTACTTGTGTATTGGTAGCTTCCCATGATATCTCTATAAGTGTATTGTCAATGGCAATGACATCGGTAGCACAAATCTGCATGCCTAATGTAGCACTAGCGTTATTCACACTAATACGTCCTTCTTTAATAAGGGATTCTATACCACGTCTTGAGCCAAAACCATTCTTGGCAAGGACCTTTTGGATCCTATCGGAATTTATCATAAATTATCTATCTGGGTATCTTCTAATTCTAATAGTTCACTTTCATTTTTAGTATTATCTGTGAAGTCTACAATTTCATCATCAAGAGTATCATTATTGTCTTCATCTAGTTTATCTTGCTCATCATTAGAATCATCTTGTTTATCTATATTTATATTATCTGTGAAGTCTACAATTTCATCATCAAGAGTATCATTATTGTCTTCATCTAGTTTATCTTGCTCATCACTAGAATCATGTTGTTTATCTAGATTTATATTATTTGTTAAGTCTTCTACTTCATTATCAAGAGTATGATTATTATATTCATTTAGTTGATCTTGCTCATCACTAGAATCATCTTGTTTATCTAGATTTATATTATCTGTTAAGTCTTCAACTTCATTATCAAGAGTATCATTATTGTCTTCATCTAATTTATCTTGCTCATCTTCCTCTTCATCATCAAGAATATCATTATTGTATTCATCTAGTTTATCTTGCTCATCACTAGAATCTTTTTCATTGTAATGAATATTTTCAATACTCGAACTATCATTTGGTTCCGTTTCCTCTTCATCATACACAGAGCTAGATTGTATGCTTTGCTCAGTTATTTCTAATTGAAGCTCTTTTTGTTTCGGGGTATTGAGATCCATTATTTCTTTGTCAAAAGATTGCAATATTTCTGATACGGCAGGCAGTTGATCCAAGCTGTTTAAGCCAAAATAATCAAGAAACTCCTTAGTGGTTGCATAGATTCCAGGCCTGCCAGGAACATCTCTATGTCCAATAATTCTGATCCAGCCTCGTTCCTCTTGTAGAGTTTTAAATATAGAACTACTAACACTAACACCGCGTATCTCTTCTATGTTACCGCGAGTCACTGGTTGGCGATAAGCAATAATTGCAAGAGTTTCAAGTAGAGCTTTTGAATACTTTGGTACTTTTTCTTCCCATAACTTTTGGATCCAAGGAGAAAACTCTGATTTGGCAATTAGGGTATAGCCAGTAGCCAATTCAATTAATTCAAAACCACGTTCGGTACAGCTCATCTCTATGGTATGCATGGCTTCACGAAATTCACTTAAACTTGGTTTTTCTTCCTCGTTAAATACAGACAAGATTTTTGCTTCAGTGAGAGGTGTGTGTGCTGCAAGTATCAATGCCTCAATTAATTTAGGTAATTGTTCATTGTTCATTGGGTTAACCTCACATAAATAGGTGCATATGGTTCGCTTTGAATTAATTCCAAGTTGCAGTCTCTAACTAGTTCTAAGATAGCAATGAATGTTACTATAAGACCAGCTCTGCCTTCACTTTTGTAGAAGAAGCAAGAAAACTCCATAAACTTATCTGTTTCTAGTGTGGATAAAATTATTGTCATTCGCTCGCGAACTGAAAGAGCTTCCCTTTCTATGCTATGTTTTGAATTTAAATCTAAGCGTTTGATGACATCTTTAAAAGCCATTAGTAAATCAGGGAAGTCTAATTCTGGCATTTGTGCTGGTATGTTAGATTCTGGTTGAGCTATAGACCCTGGAAATATATCACGTTCTTTTCTTGGCAAAGCATCAATATCTTGTGCTGCCAGCTTCATTTGTTCATATTCTTGAAGTTTTTGCGCTAGCCTGGCTCTGGGGTCTTCTTCTTCTTCTAATTCAACTTTATTCCGTGGCAGTAACATTCTAGATTTTATTTCAGTTAACACCGCGGCCATTTCTAAATAATCAGCTATAACTTCTATTTTCACAAACTGCATTATTTCAATATATGCTAGGTATTGCTTGGTAATTACTGCTACAGGAATATCTAAAATATCTAAGTTATGTTTTCTAATTAAGTACAATAATAGGTCTAAGGGGCCTTCAAATACTTCCAAGAATACTTCCAGAGCATCAGGTGGTATATAAAGATCTTTGGGAACTTCACATACCCATTCATCTAAAATTCTAGCAATAGCATTCTCAGGAGCTGAGTCTGCATTTGGTTCTAAAGTTTCTTGGTCCTGGTGTGCGCATTCAAGCTCATTCACTAAAGTAACCCCATAGATTCTTTAATATCATTAATTGTAATTTTAGCTTCATTTCTTGCTGCATGAGCACCTTCGTCTAGGATATTGTTGATGAGAGTTTTATCATTTTCTAAATCTTTAACTCGCTCTCGTATAGGCACTTGTTCAGCATCGATTTCATCAGCAAGGCATTTTTTGCAATCTACACAACCTATGTTAGCACTCTTGCATCCCAATTGCACCCAATTTTTTGTTTCCTCATTAGAATATACATCATGCAAATTCCATACAGGACATTTGTTTGGATCACCTGGGTCTGTACGTTTAATTCGTGCAGGATCAGTTGGCATAACCTTTATTTTTGACCAAATGGAGTCCGTAGATTCGCCTAAACCAATGGTATTATTATAAGACTTAGACATTTTTTGGCCGTCAATACCACATATTTTGGCTGATTTTGTAAGTATTGCTTCTGGCTCTATTAATATAGTTTTGCCGGTTCCATCTAGAAAAGCTTTTAAATGTTCTTGTTCCGTAAGAGTAAGATGGCCAAGCTCATCCAGCATAGCTTTTCCTTTTAGTAGCGCTTCTTTGTTGCCTTGCTCTTGATATTGCTTCATGAAATTACGAAAGACTTTAGCATTTTTCTTGCCAAGCTTACCTGAAATTATTTTGTCACTAACTTCATGAAAATCAGCACCACGTCCATAAATATGATTAAATCGGCGTGCTATTTCACGCATTAATTCAATATGTGCGACTTGATCTTCACCAACAGGAACCAGGCTTGCTCGGTAAAGGAGGACGTCTGCGCTTTGTAGCACTGGATAACCAAGGAAGCCATATGTAGATAGATCGCGATTTTTCAATTTTTCCTGTTGATCCTTGTAAGTAGGAACTCTTTCTAACCAGCTTAAAGGTGTCATCATAGATAATAATAAGTGTAGCTCTGCATGCTCAGGAACTCTAGACTGAATGAATATTTTACAGTCTTTTGGGTTTAATCCTGCGGCTAACCAATCAACTGCAAGGTCTTCACAATATTGCTTTATTTTCCTTGGGTCTTCATAGTCAGTCGTTAGGGCATGAAAGTCAGCAATAAAAAAGAAACATTCGTATTTATGCTGTAAATGAAGCCATTGTTTCAATGCTCCATGGTAGTTACCTAAGTGAATCTTGCCTGTTGGCCTCATTCCTGAGACAACTTTCTGGCTCTTTTTATTTATATGTGTCATATGTATACCAAATATCTCATACTATTTTTTGTTGCTATTCGTTGTGTTGGGTGGACACAAAGGTCTATAATCTTTCACTCTGATATATTGTAATGCAAATGCCTTGGAGAATATATGGGTTTTATGTTTGATTTCTTGCCAATTATTCTGTTCTTCATTACTTTCAAAGTCTGGGGCATTTATGCTGCCACAGCTGCTGCTATGCTGGCAACGCTTTTTCAGTTATTTTGGTCAAAATTTAGGCATGGCAAAGTTAAAAAGACTTTTTGGATTTCATTTGTTGCTATTTTTGTTTTAGGCGGGGCGACATTAATATTTAAGAATGAAATTTTTATTAAGTGGAAGCCAACGATAGTGTATATGGCATTAGCTATAGCCATGGTTGTAAGCCCAATGGTGACAGATAAAACTTTGTTACAACACCTCAGTAATTTAGATAATAAAAATGCCCTGGACCTTCCTGAATTGGCTTGGAAGAGATTAAATTATTACTGGGCGATATTCAGCGTAGTTATGGCGTCAACTAACCTGTATGTGGTATATAATTTTGACACTCAAACGTGGAATAATTTCAAACTATTTGGGATATTGGGAGCCACCTTGTTGTTTGTTATAATGCAGGCTATGTTAATGGTGAAATGGTCGAAACCAGAGAAGAGTGAGGATTTATCTTAGTGACTGATAATATAAATAAAAAAAGAACCGACCTAATTTTAAAAAAGCTTACAAATTCACTTCAGCCGGATAAGATTAATGTTATAGATGATTCCGCAGCTCATGCAGGGCATGCTTCAGCCAAGGAGCATGGTGGAGGACATTTTAAATTACATATTGTCTCTGAGTTATTTGAGGACAAGACTGAGCTAGAGCGACATCGTATGATTTATGCCGTACTAGGTGACACCATTGGGCAGGAAATTCATGCCCTATCAATTAGAGCTTTAACCCCAACTGAAACCAAAATATCATCAACAGAGTTGAAAGAGTAGTAGCCTATGCTTGTATTGAAATTAGCTTTATATGCTCTTGTATTTATTGCTGGTTTTTCATTTATACAGGTGCTATTTGCCTTTTTGCTATTATATCTTGAGAGTAGTCTAAATACACACATAACAAAACCAATTACTAGTAAACCAACCACAGTTAAAATGGTAGGGTTGTTTTTCTTTGAATGGATATTTAAATTATTTTTGAAGCTTGTCTCATACCCGATATTATTTTTGAATTCAAAAGCAAAGCATGTTGCACATTCAAAAAGCTGTATAATTTTGCTTCATGGTTACAGTCGTAATGCTGTTGATTGGCTATGGTTTAAAAAACATTTGCAGGCGAATGGCAAAGACATAATGGCATTAACACTTCCTCTAGTCACTAGAGATTTGCAAACTTCAGCGAAAGATTTAAGTGCAGAATTGCATAAATTAAAAGCCCAGCATGGTTATGAAGAATTCATTTTAATTGGTCATTCTATGGGGGGGGTGATTGCAAGCTTAGCAGTTGAAACCTCTCCGCACTTGAAAGAAATTGTAAGTAAAGTTATTGCGTTGGGTAGCCCATTTCATGGCACTAAGATATCTGTTTTTGGGGTTGGATTTACAGCAACTCAGCTTTTACCTAATTCTTCAGTATTAAATAATTTACGTTCATTAATGACAATTTCTAATACAGACTATTACTGTGTAGTAACAAATTGCGATCATATGATTCTTCCCTGGGATTCTGCTATTGTCGATAACATATCCTATGATGTTGTTGAGGATATTGGACACTTGCAGCTAATATATAGCAAAGTGGTATTGGAGCTAGTTGAGGCTAATATTAACCTCAACCAGGGTACAATTAATAACGAATGTTTAGATTCGGACAAAGACGCTAGCTTTAACTAAAGCGCCTGATGATATGGTTTCTCCAGGAACAAACCCTTTTTCCTTATATCCAGCTTGAATATTTGCATGGAAGTCTTTAGTTATTGCGTAATTTAAAGTTGTACTTAGCATCCACCCTGTTCTTTCTTTGGATAGAGCTGCCGTAGTTGCATCTAATTCTGGTTGGCGCCAAACATGTGCCCCAGCGTCTAGAGAAAATAGTTTGTTTGAGTAAATTTTTCTTATCTTTAGGCCTAGACCACTACCTTTTTTGTCACCAGTTTTTCCGTATCGAACTGTGAATACATAGTTTCTGCCATAGCTATCTTTTATAAAGTTATTGAGATGATATTCAGGTCCCCAAGGTGCTAAATATAATGCCATTGCTGGTAGATATTTTGCGCCAGAGATATCAATGCATGGCAGGTCCCAGTTTCTTTCCCCTGAATCAATATAGTTGCCTACGGAGTACAAGCCGTACCATATAAATGGGTTAAGATAGTTTACCAAGTTCTTTTTTCTTAAACTGCTAGCGGTGAGGACGTTACGACCATTCCAGTCATTAATTTCGCTTATATAACCAGTAACATCATGACCAGGGTTATTCGCTGTAGAATCATTTTTAGTTGAGTCGATATAATGGATAATATCGTATGATGATTGAACCGATAGCATTGCATCACTACTGCTGACACTTCCATGCTCGAACCAATCATTGTAAATATTAGTTGCTAGCAATGTGGTAGATTCCATTCCACCGGCAGATATGGCTGCTCGTTTTGGTAATGTTCTAGCATTGTATGCGGCAGAACTAAACATGGCAGCACCAGAGAAAATATTAATGTTATATGAAATATTTTTAATTCCTACATCACGTAGCCTGCCACCATGACCAAAATATTCATGCTGTGCAATCATAGAGTAAGAAGCCACAGGGTAATCGAAGAACAGAACTCTTGATGCTCTAGCAAAAGTTGCCAAAGTAGGGTTTTCAATATTTATATTTTTAGATATTTGGTAATCAGCTAAAGAATATAATCTATAGGCAGAGGTTATGTTATTTGCTCCAGCTTTAGCTAGCATATTTCTTTGATACATAAAATTGTATTCAAATGCTGAAGAGTTTGTTTTGGCTTGTAGAGCTGAGCAACCCAAAATAGAGGCTATAGCCAGAATGCCTTGAGTCAATTTATTAGACATTGTAAATTCCTTAATATAATACCTTATTTAACCGCGCATTCTACATTAAGAGTGGTAAGAGTACCATTATATAGTTGACATAGTTATTATGCTTGCTAAGCTTAAGATGTAAAATATTCCTTTTTAAGACCTAGAGCAAAATATGATTGAGCATGGAATAAATAATAATCACATATTGTACGGCAAGATGCTAGATTTGTTCGTAAAGTTACAAAGTAACTTAGATATTGATGAAACTATTCTTGTTCTTTATAATTTCACGTGTTCTCAAATGCCAATAGCTGCACTTAATTATCTCAATAATGAATTAAAGAAAGATGTGATGTTTGGGAGCAAAACTAATAATGTCTATCGATATGACTTAGAGCTAAAAGAATTATATTTGGGCTCACTTGAATTGTGTTCGATATCCCCTTTAAATAATACTCAAGTAGAAGAGCTAAATACTGTAGTCCATACTGTATTGCAGACAATAAAAAATTCTATTGATTATAGCATAGCTGTATCAAATTCAATGATTGATCACCTCACCCAAGTTAATAATAGAAACTCTTTGGAACAAGATTTGTTGCATGTAATTAGTTTAAAGAAAAGAAGGGAAAGTAGTAGCACATTACTACTTTTTGATTTAGATAAATTCAAGCAAGTTAATGATCAGCTTGGTCATCTAGTCGGGGATGAACTTTTGGTTAACATTAGCAATATGCTGAAGTCGGTAGCTAGAGAAAGCGATATTATTTATAGATATGGTGGTGATGAATTTGTAATTCTGTTAAAGGAAACCAGTTTGTCTGGTGCTTTACAGTTAGCCGAAAGAATAAGAGAGTCTATAAATTGTGTTTTGGAACAATATAATAAAAAGCTCAAGGATAGCATTGTATCTGTTAGTGTTGGGTTGTCAGAAATAGGAGCAGATGATGATGTAGTCAGTCTGTTTGATAGGGTTGATAATGCTTTATATCGTGCAAAACGAGATGGTGGCAATCAAGTTGTTGAGTCAAAAAATAGTATTATAAAGCCAAAAGACTCTCATGATAAAACCGCTTAGGCAGGCTCTAATTTTGTTTCACATTGATGTGTGAAGATTTCCATTAAGATATCTTTAGCAATTTTTTCACCTGTTTGTTCTGGAGTTTTTATGCCAGGAAAGCCCTTTCGGTATAATGCAGAATTAATTGGACCAGGTTGTAATTTTGTGATTTTCAAATTCATAGAATTTTTGTGTTCATTTTTCAATATAGACATTAGTTGTTCAATTCCAGCATTAGCAACACCAAGAGCGCCGATATAATTTTTGCAGATGTTATCTATGACCGGATAAATAATTTGGGGTGAATGGCTTAGTTGTAATATTGGCAATATTGCTTGGATGAGCATAAATACAGCATTCAGGTTAATTTGTAATACTTCATACCACTTCTGAACATTATAATGGGCAATAGGTGAAAAACTGCCCCATGTCGCAGCGAGATTAATGAAAGCATTTAAATGTTGATATTCTTGCTGGATTACTTGGGCTAGATTTTCATAATCATCTGGTGTTGCAGATAGAAAATCAAACTGCATTATATGTACGGAATTATTTGGCTGTATACAAGCATCATAGAGTAAATTAAGTTCATCTATGTTTCTTCCCATGATAATGAGATTTGCATTATGTTTTGCAAGTTGCTGACAAGTATGGCGACCAATTTCACCAGTTGACCCGCTTACTAAAAACACTTTACCTTCCAGGTTGCTATCTTGGTTGAGCATGATAATATTAACTTAAATCAATTCGAGAACTATTATTCTAACATGACGCATGGAACAAACCATCATGAAAATTTTATCAAGTTATGTTTTTATCGTAGCTTGTCTCATATTCCACGACTAAATGTAGGGATATATGATTTACATTGTCATCATGGACTAACGTTAGAACTTCAAGGTAATGTTGATGATGCAGCATATTATTATAAACTAGGCAGTGCAGACTCCCTCGATGCCGAATTTCATTATGGTAGATGCTCAACACAGAATGAATCTGATATTCCAAATGAAATTTCAATGGCATTAATGCAAAGAGCAGCTTTTAATGGTTCTAGATGTGGGCAGCTATACCTAGGAACTCAGTTATTAACAATTGATTCAGTAATGGCAGAATATTGGCTGGAAAAAGCAGCACAAGTTTTTCCTGAAGCTAATATTCCTTATGCCTCGGCATTAATACGTAACCATAAATTGGTTCCTGCAAAACAAGTTTTGATGGCACACACACGCGAAGATCCAAACGCTGTTCTTGATTTTATACAAAGTTTAAGATCTTCATTACCGATGTCTCAACCAAATAATAATAATGTTTTTATGTTTACAAATTGGGTTAAACCTGAGTTAAGTACAGATGACTCAGTAACTATTCATAATAATAATAATTCTAGATTGTTAGTAACATAATATTTTCCATTACATGAATTCCAGCGTATACATGGCTTATTGTTTATTTAGGGTATGTTGTTAAATATTTTTTATAGAGAGCAAAAGAATATGAATGCACAATATATAGTAATATTAATTTCTCTATTAGTATTGAATGCTTGTGGACCAGTTTATGAAATCCAGTATGTTTATAAACCACCTCAAAATGATTTTGGTGTTAAGTGTATTAAAAATTGTGCGAACCAAAAAATATTTTGCAAAAATGAGGCAAATAAGGATTTATCAATATGCAAAATGCATGAAGATAGTATTGGCTTAGAAAAATATAATGATTATTTTCAAGATGTGATTTCTCGTGGAGTAACACCACATTCAGATACTAATAAAAAAACTTTCACAAATTACAGCATATGTGAGAGTAAATATGAGGCTAGTAACTGCAGTCAAGAATTTAGAAACTGCTATCTAGTCTGTGAAGGTCAAATTGAAACTAAAGCTGTTTGTGTTGGCAACTGTGATAAAACCGATATTGTTGACACTATTTAATGCTCATGATTATGACTATCACTTTGAACAGTTAGAACAAATAATAGGTATTTTAAAAACAAGGTTTGATGAGCCATGGTTAGATCTTCTTCATACGAGAATGTTGATTAAACAAAATAAATTAGATATTGCATTGAGGTTTATAAATAGAGTGAAAAATGATCATGAAATTGGTAGTGATCTTTATTTACAGGAAGCTGAAATATTGGCATCTGAAAATAAGCATGCTGAAGCCGTGAGTGTATTAGATCAAATGCTTATGAAAAAGAGAATTAAAGATATCGTAATTTATCAAAAAGCTATAGATATTCCTCTAGATACTCAAGAAGGTGAAAATATTTTACGATATTTACAGCCTGTATGTGAGCTAGGTGTTAATTCAAATTTAAGAAGAAAATCAGATTATTTGAAATTTCAGGAGCTATCTATAGATGAATGGCATGATTCTAAAAATATACAAATCAATGAGCTTAATGATTTTGAAAAAATACTAGGATATTTAGAATGTCTCTTTGATGAAAAAATAGAAACCTCAGTAATCGTAGAAATATTTAAAGCAGGTCTTTCCTTAATTCGTAAACGCACGAATGAAGCTGTTAAACATGCTAATTCAGCATTTGATACACTTAATGATAATGATATCCATCTTTGCTTAAATAGTTTGAAAATTTTAAAAAAAGTTTTTGTTGCTGGTGAATGTAAAGAGCAAATGCAAGCTTTAGATAATTATTCAATGGGTGCTAATAAAAATGATAATGAAATAGTACTTAAAATAAATCAACATTATATTTCAGATAAATCAGTGCAACTATCCTCTATAGCTAAAGAAAGCATAATAATAGTTATGTATAATAAACAGAAAAAAGTTGCAGCTATGTTGTGTCTGTTACGTCCAGGAAGTGTTTCCTTGCGTAAAAGTGTGAAATATTTTAATAATATTATTTCACAGATGATTAATGAATTGTTAAGTTACAAAATAGAAAAAAATGACATTGAGCTATCAGTTTACGCCGGAGATTTATATAATCATAAAGGTGTAAATGATACTAAAGTATCCTCTCTTGATCAGCTACTAAAGGTATTTTCACAACTAAATGTGATACCAAGTAGCACTAATATTTCAAAACATACACATATATCCATCTCTATCGGGGTGATGAATGGGATTGTAACTGTAAATGAAGTAATTGATACTAACTCTGTTGCTTTGATAGATAGTAATGAAGCATTAATTAGTGCTGACGTTGACTTTATTGTTGACCAGATCGATGAAAATGAAGAGGAGAATGATTCAGCCTCTAATGTGGATTCAGGTTGATAACTTCCTTGTTGGTGTCCCTTTGTTTAATATTTTTTAGAATATAGGAAACTTCTTCCTTAAGTTTTGCTAAGTTATATGTTCTTCCTTTAAATCTGATGTTATCTATAGTATTTATTACCTCTGTTAAAGCCTCCATGTTTGTGTGGCTTGAGGCAAGATATTGTGGAATAAGTTTTAGTGCTGTATTCTTCTGGATTCCATAATTATCTATAAAATAATTGCTAAGATATTTTGCTAGTAGTTTCGGGTCATTAATATCATTAATGTGTACTTCGTTGCTGTATGATGTTGAGCTTTCAATTTTATATTTAGGAAGTTTAAAATGGTTTTTTCTACTAATTGTATAGATGAAAATTGTTATTAAAAAAACTAATAGAACTATTGCTGTTATTAACAGTATCTGAGTAAGGTTAAGATCATTTATGACAGGTGAGACGGTTTCATTATTGATATCTGAAGTCTTCGTTGGTTCAATTGGTATTACTGGCAAAATATCGAAGGTTGTATATTTTAATTTATAATTTTCAGCTTTATGAGCGACGGTATTCCACCATGGTATTGATATCTGTGGAAACGTTATTTGCCCATGTTTAGTAGGTATTATAGTATATGTATGCTTTACTGTTGCTATTATATCATTGCCCTTATATTCTTGCTCAGCAGTAGTTTTATCTGCGTAAACTTTGTATTCATCATTGGTTAGCATTAATGCATCATGTGGTAAATTTGTAGATAAGGTACCTTTTCCTGTAATAGTTATAGTTCGAGTTATTGGATCACCGGCTTTAATTTGAGGCATATGATCTAGAGCATCGGTTATTGTAATTTCCTCCGCTGGTAACCAAGAGTTTAAACTATTAGATTTATGATCAGATATGTTGACATCAAATGTTGGGCTGAAGCTTGCAAATGGTTTTAAGTCATCAAACTGTGATCTGAAAATGCTAGAATTAAATGCAGCGAATGGGTCGCTTGATGGGTTGTTATTACTTGTACGTTCATAGCCATTTACTGTATATAAAGGAAAGGTAAGTTGCCCTGATTTATTTGCTACCATTAGATATTTTATTTTAGTTATTCGTCGTTGATTACCATTACTATCAGTTTTAATTGCAGCTAATGGCCCATCAATTTGCTCAATACTATATTCAGATGATTTGCTTTCATCAAGTTGCAAATTTGCTGTTGGACGTTTTTCATCAAGTTCAAGATCAAATATAATTGGTTGTTTAATATAAAATCTATCAGAAGGTTTTATTATTTTCAGGTTAAGTTCTAGAGCAGGTCCATTATGAGGATTGTTAATTGAATTGGATGTATCTGCCGGTATCACTTTAAGAATAATGCTATCTGTTCTTAACATTCCTGTTGTGGTTTCTATTTTAAAGCTTGGGATAGTAATTTGGCCATGTATTTTAGGTGTTAGTGTATATTGCCATGCAATAGAGCTAGTTTTTTTCCATTGAATGCTTTGAATACTCGAGAAAGTTTGTTTGCCAATGATATTAAAATTATCTTTTATTAAATTAATATCAGGTTCAGCTTTAGCGGTTGCATCAGTTAAAGTTAAGGTTAATATCACACTACTATTAGTATCAATCTGGATTTCACTTACTTCAGCTATAAATGATTTCGCGAAACAACATATAGGAAACAATATAAAAATAAACAGTAGATATTTAACTCTCATTGGTGTTTTCTCCAATACTCTTTTCGCTCAATAGCGAATTTCCTTTTCATGAATTCATGCAAATCACTACTTCTTTGAACTTCCTTTAATAGTCTGTTTTCATGATCACGTAGATTATCGCTCTCAGATTTAGATGAGTCCATTACTTTTTGTTGCTCATAATCTATGCCATCTTGGTTTTTATCGTCTTGTGATGATGGCGGTATAGATTTGTCCTCTATTTGATTTTCTTTATTTTGTTCAGGTTCTGACTTTTCTGTCTGTTCTTGGCTTTGATCCTGTTCTTGGTTTTGTTCTTGGCTTTGATTCTGTTCTTGGTTTTGTTCTTGGCTTTGATTCTGTTCTTGGTTTTGTTCTTGATTTTCATTCTGTTCTTGATTTTGATTCTGTTCTTGATTTTGATTCTGTTCTTGATTTTGATTCTGTTCCTGTTCCTGTTCCTGTTCCTGTTCCTGTTCCTGTTCCTGTTCCTGTTCCTGTTTTTCCTTCTGTTCTTGCTTTTGTTGTTCTTTTAAAAGTTTTTTGGCAATTTCCAGGTTATGTTTTGCGTTACTATGATTTGGAAATGTACTTAAGATATTATTATAGTTATCAATAGCTTGGGCATATTTATTCAATTGCATGTTAGTATTACCAAGGTTGTATATGGCGTCAAAAACAACAGCGTCTCTAGTTACATGGGAAAAATGAGTTGCAGCATTAATGAAGTCATTTGCTCTATAGGCTGCCACACCTTTCCTGTATTCATCAGTAAATAGTTGGTATGAATCTTGGTATTGTTCACGATCGTACATTTGTAGGGCGCGTTGTTCATTATTTTTGAATAGCTCTAAATTATCAGCTATGGATGGGCTAGGGTATGAATAAGTACAAATGAAAATAGTAAGTGATAGTAACAGCCTAGGATAAAATAAGCATAGCATGCATAGGGGTATTAAAAACCAATAGAAGGTATCTTGCCAGGATTCAAAACTATTTTCATTTATGGATTTATTTCCATGAAGAATATCTTGAGCAAGTCTTGTTATGCTTTTACCCAGATTATCTAAAATAAAATATTGTCCTCCAGTTTTTTGGGAAATATTTCTAAGAACCTCGGTATTAAGTTTTGATATTTCAATATCACCAGTATTAGTTTTATAAAGTTCACCTGCTACTTTATATGGAGCTCCTGAGGTGGTTCCTATAGCCATAGAATTTATTTTTATATCTTTATCTATATTATTTAATTCTTGATAGGCTTGAGGGGTGTCATCGAAATTGCCATCGCTTAATATAATAATGTTGCTTATAGTTCCACTACTATATTCTGCTAGCATGCTATGAGCCATTTTTAGTGCTGGTGCTAGTTTACAGGTATTAGAATCGACAAGATTAGAATCTAGAGTTGGTAGAATGTGATTAAGAGTTATTTTATCTGCAGTGATTGGAGTAATGATATGTGGTGTTTTTTCTATACCGATGATTCCAATTTCAAGAGTACTTGATTGATTTACAAAATCTATTGCTGCTTGTTTAGCTCTAGTTAATCTATTCGGAGTAATATCAGTAGCATTCATTGAGGCACACATATCTATCATGATGATGTTAGCCTGTTGTTTTGTATAAAACTTGGTTGTGCCCTTATACCACTTAGGATTAGCTAAGCAAACAATTGTTAGAGTAATCACTGTGGAGATTATTAATAATTGTTTCATGATATTTATAGCTTTAGTGCTAGAAAGTAAATGAGAGACTAGTTTAGGATCAATATACTTACCAATACTTGAATGACTAGTTTTGCTATATCTAAAGGCTATTAAAATAGTAACTGGTAAAAGTAACAATAACCAGAACCAATTATAATTTTGAAAATGAATTTCGGAAAAATTGAACATGAGTTTTACTTATTAAATTAAACATTATTAAAAACAAAAATAAACTTAAAGGCCAGTAATGCAGGGAGGTATAACTAACGAAGGTATCATTAAAAGCAGGAGATTTTTCTAATTCATTAATATGCTTATATATAGCTTCTAATTCTTTTAAAGTTTTCGCCCTTGCATATATGCCTTGAGTTATATTGGCTATTTCACTTAAGGTTTCTTCATCTATAGGCATTTGGCCCATAATAATTTGCCCTGAGTCTAAAGGAATTGGAACTAAACCATTTTTACCAATACCTATGGTATAGATACGTATAGAATTGTTTTTAGATATTCGTGCAGCCTGTATTGGCTTAATGGAACTAGCATTATCTACACCGTCAGTTAGTAAAATAATAATTTTATTCTTGCTAGTTGAGTTTTGTAAGGCCGAGGTACTAATGGCAATGGCATCGCCAATAGCTGTAGACTCTCCCGCCATGCCAATGCGCATATCAGTTAACATCTGTTCGATAGCTTTATGGTTAAAAGTAAGTGGTGAGTATAAGAATGCCTCCTCAGCAAATACGACCATGCCTATTCTATCCCCAGGCCTTTTAGTTACAAAATGATTAGCAAGCACACCGCGCACAGCTTCAAGACGATTGATGGTTTGTTTTTTATTTGAGTAATCTAGAGCAGACATTGAGCTGGATAAATCTACAGCCAGGATGATATCATACCCATCCTGCAAAATAGTAATGTTTTTATCGATAGTCACAGGCCTAGCTATTGCGATAACTAAAAGGGCCCATGGAAGAACAGACATAAAGGAGCGGGATGATCTGATAGTTGCTGGGAGATGGTTTTTATAATGTTTTGCTATTCGTTCAGTAAGGGAAAAGCGTAGCGTAGGGATGCTCCACTGCAGAGTTGAGGTAAACCTTGCAACAATAAGAGGTAGAGGTAATAGTAAAAAGGCATAAGGCCATAAAAATATAATATTACTCAGTTCTTTAACCATACTTTCAATGCATTTATCATTTGTAAAATTTCATTATTACTGTCCTTACATAAGTGTGGGCTATATGCTAGGTCTAGTAATAGCGTTTCATGTTGGCCCCAATTGTAGTTCTTGGGATCATGTTCGTTTAACCACTTAATCCAGTCTTGTCCTGTTAATGCTGCACAATCAGCCCGGCTATAGATACGAATATTTAATAATCTAATATATTTAGAGATAAAACTAATTTGTTCACTTGTTGGCTGTATGCTAATAGAGCATTCAAGTTCTTCAAGTTTATTATATATGGTATTGCGCCAACTTTTTTTAAAAATCATATATTTATTAGCTTTATAAGCAAGGTACCCAAGAATTAAAACTATACCTGCAATAACAAGCCACCATCCTGTAGCTAATGGCCACCATGATATTAAATCGATATCAGCAATATCTTTTAATTCTGTAAGGTGCTTATTTGTCATATCTTCGTAATTAATAGCATTTTATTTAATCCTGCTCAAGTATTTTTTAATACTCAAGATTACATCTTTGTTTGTAGTCAAACTAAGGCGGTTGATATTGCGGCTTCTGCATTTTTGCGTTAATTCTGAGTCTATTTTGAGCCATTCATTTTGATAATCTTGATTGAGGTTTTTTGATACACTTTTTATATGTAGATGCCCTTTTTTTTGTTGCAAATTAATACCTTGTAGCGATGGCAAATTAATATCTGCAGGGTCCTGAATATCAACAATATGGCAGCATGATTTTTGGCTAAGTAATAAAATATTTTTCAATACAGCATCATCAAAAGAATAAGTATCACTAATAAAAAAAATAATGTTGCTAGATTTTAATAAATGTATATTGTCACTGATTGATTGAGATAAAGTGATAGTGTCAGTTGTGTTATAGTCGATAGGTGTTGCAATAGTCTTTAGGAGTCTTAGAAAGTAGCCCTCTGCTTTTGTTGGTCCTTGCCAGGTAGAAGTATTGCTGTGTCCAAAAAGAAGTGCCGACACCCTGTTATCATTAGAAAGAGCACTAAAGCCCAGGTAAGAAAAAGCATGCGCTGCAATTATTGACCTAAATGTAGTTTGAGTGCCAAATTGCATTTGAACATTTAAGTCAATAACCAATGTTATAATATTATCTGATTGTGCTTGATAAATTTTTGAGTGAGGTTTATCTGTTCTGGCCGTAACTTTCCAGTCAATGTGACGGATATCATCACCATATTCATATGGTCTTACCTTGGCAAACTCCATACCTTGGCCAAATAAGTGTGATTGTGCTCCGCCATAGAAAATATTATTTGTATTTTTATTTTTTAAAGTACGCCTACTATGGCCTCTAAATTTCACTAAATCAGTAAAGCTTGCGAATAACATTGTGGAAGCTCGCTTAAGGGATAGCTACATGGGTTAGGATTTTGCTCACAATATCTTGCTTGCTTATACCACTAGCTTCTGCTTCAAAGCTAGGAATAATTCGGTGTCGTAATATGTTTGGGGCAATGACTTGAATGTTTGCTGGTGAAACATAGTCTTGACCTTGAAGCCAAGCATTGGCTTTTGCTGCTTTAACTAGGGCTAGAGTAGCTCTCGGGGATGCTCCAAACCTGAGTAAATCTTTTAGTTCATCTGTATATTGTTCTGGGTGTCTAGTGGCCTGAACTAGTGAAACAATATATTCTTTTAAACTTTCATCTATATAGATTTTATCAATTAGCTTTTGCGCTGATAATACCGTATCTGAAGTTAATAATGCCGGTACAATTGTAGTCACATTTTTTTCATGTAAATTTAGAATTTCTAATTCATCTTTTGACGATGGGTAGTCAACCCATATTTGCATAAGAAATCTATCTAGTTGTGCCTCAGGTAGCGGATAAGTTCCTTCTTGTTCTATGGGATTTTGTGTTGCAATAACCATGAATAACTCTTCAAGTTTGTAGGTGCTATTGCCAACAGTAACTTGTTTTTCTTCCATAGATTCTAGAAGAGCAGATTGTACCTTTGCTGGTGCTCGGTTAATTTCATCAGCCAAAACAATATTTTGAAATATAGGACCTTGGCGGAAAGAAAATTTTCCTTCCTGATGAATGAATATATCAGAACCGATTAAATCTGATGGCAACAAATCAGGGGTAAATTGGATTCGATGAAATTTGCTATGTATGCTGTTAGCCAATAACTTAGCAGCCGTAGTTTTAGCAAGGCCAGGAGCACCTTCAATAAGAGCGTGACCTTTGCATAATAAGCAAGTAAAAAGATTTTCAATAAGTTGGCGTTGGCCAATAACCCGTTTGCATATCTGGGTTATAGCTAAGTTGATTTGCTCATGTTCTTTCTCAAATAACATCAATGCCTCTCACACATAGTGATTTTCATGCCCATACTCTAGAGCAAACATGAAGAAACTGTCAAGGAGTCTATACAAAACAAGTATCTTTACCTTATATGCTCGCCAGAAGCTTGCTTATCAGCATGGTATGATGATCTGACTAAAGGGCCACTAGCAACATTTTTAAAGCCTATAGATCTGGCATAATCACCCATCATATCAAAATCTTCTGGTGTCATATAACGTTTAACTGGTGCATGGTATCTGCTGGGCTGTAAATATTGCCCAATAGTTAACATCTCACAATTATGCTCATGTAGGTCTTGTATAACTTTCTTTAATTGCTCATTATTTTCTCCAAGGCCAACCATAAGTCCAGATTTGGTGGTTACTTCAGGAAACCTGGCTTTGAAGTTTTTAATTAAATCTAGTGACCATTGATAATCAGATCCTGGTCTTACTGATTTATATAAAGTTGGTACAGTTTCAACATTATGGTTGAATACATCTGGTAGGCCCTTTGCCAAGTTATCTAGGGCTTTATCCATGCGACCACGAAAATCTGGAACCAAGACCTCAATAGTAGTTTTTGGAGAAATTTCTCTAGTATTGTTAATACAGTTAGCAAAATGTTCTGCGCCACCGTCGCGCAAATCATCTCTGTCTACAGAGGTTATAACAACGTAGGATAGCTCCATGTTCTTTATTGCTTTTGCCAAATTAATTGGTTCTTCAGCATCTAGTGGATCTGGGCGGCCATGACCAACATCACAAAAAGTACAGCGACGAGTACATTTGTCTCCCATAATCATAAATGTAGCAGTGCCTTTGCTAAAACATTCATTTAAGTTAGGACAGGAAGCCTCTTCACAGACAGTAAATAGACGACTTTCGCGTAATTTAGCTTTCAGCTTAGCTACTTTAGCCGAGCCTGTAGCTTTTATTCTGATCCAATCTGGTTTTTTTAAAAATGTAGTAGTTGTAGCAATTTTAATTGGGATTTTTGCAGTTTTTTCCCTGCCTTTTTGCTTTATCGTTGGGTTATATTCAGTCATATACAACTGCCTTTTCATTTAGCTACACGTTATGGATAAATCATATCTTTATTTGTAGCATATTGTAAATGTTTTTGAATTAGCTTTAATATTTCCGCATTTATTTTATTGTCTTCTAAGTTTGGCAAGTATGTTTTAAGTTGGGTGACCGTAAGTCCATCATAGCCACATGGATTAATAAATTGGTATGGGGTTAGATCCATGTCTATATTTAAGCTTAAGCCATGATAACAGCATCCTTTACGTACCCTAATACCAAGAGAGCAAATTTTTTCATCGTTTATATACACCCCAGGGGCTTTATTTTTTCTGTGTGCAGTTATCTCATAATTAGCAAGAAGATCAATAATGATTTGCTCAAATTTAGAAACTAAATCTCGAATAGTAAAAGATTTTCGGCGTATATCGAGCAAAAAATAAATAATCAACTGGCCGGGGCCGTGATAAGTAACTTGCCCACCGCGATCAGATTGGATGATTGCAATGTTGGAAGGTTTTAAAATATGTTTACTTTTACCTGCTTGCCCTTGAGTAAAGATCTGAGGGTGCTCAAGGAACCATATTTCATCGGTAGTGTCATCATTGCGAGTTTTGGTGAACAGTTGCATTTTTTCAAGAATTTCACGATAGTCTCTTATTCCTAAATGCCTTATGATACATGTGTTTTTCAACGTTATAATGCCATTAGCACGTCAGGATGTTTTGTTATTTCTCTATAAATATTATCTAACTGTTCCTTATTTTTTGCCTGAAAACTTACTGTAATAGATATGAATTTGTTATTTTTACTCTCTTTAGTTGAAAGTGATCCTTCTTTTAAGTTGTCAACGTATCTGGTAAGTATTGGTAGAACAATAGTTTCAAGATTTGATTCTGCTTTACCAAAAACTTTCAAATTAAACTCACAAGGAAATTTTAGTAATTGAGTCATGATGTCATCTTGGCAGTTAAATTTTTGAAAGTTATTGACAATTTATCTTTCATTCTAGAAAGAAAACCACCCTTTTCAATTTCTTGTAATGATATCAACGGTACTTTAGCAATAATTTTATCTTGTAATTTTACTGTGAAAGTCCCGACAATATCCCCTTGACTAATAGGAGCTTTGATAACTTCATCCGTTTGGATAGAGGCTTGTAATTTATCATGTTTGCCCTGAGGTATAGTTACATATAAATCATTTTCTAGGCCAACAGGCATTTCTTTACCTTTGCCAAACCAAACGTTAACTGATTGAAATTTATCTTTAGCTGGGAAAATTTGAAAGGTATCGTAGAATCTAAAGCCCCAATTTAATAATTTGTTGGCTTCTTCTGTACGAGCTTGGTCGTTTTTTGTGCCCAATAATATAGCTATCAAGCGCATATTGTCGCGTTTGGCTGAGGCAACAAAACAATAGCCTGCGGCATCGGTATGGCCAGTTTTAATCCCGTCTACATATTTATTCTTCCATAGTAGTCTATTTCTATTATATTGATTTATATTATTGTATTTATAGCTTTTTTGTGAATATATTTCATAGGATTCTGGGAATTCTTTTATAATAGCTTTAGATAGCTTAACAAGGTCGTTAGCACTGGTGTAATGTTCTGGGTGGGGAAGTCCAGTGGAGTTTATAAAATTAGACTTAGTCATAGCAAGACGTTTGGCATAAACATTCATAAGATCAGCAAAAGAACTTTCGCTACCAGCAATGTGCTCTGCAATAGCTACTGAGCCATCGTTGGCAGATGAAATAATTATGCCCTTTATTATTTCTCTTACAGTTGCTTTGGTATTAACTTCTAAAAACATTCTGGAACCTTCAACTTTCCAGGCTTTTTTACTGACATGGACTTTATCGTCAGGTGATAATCTTCCGCTAGCAATTTCTTTATCGATCACATATATTGTCATCATTTTAGTTAGGCTGGCTGGAGCAATACTTTCATCATTGTCATTACCAGCTAAAATTTTATCGCTATATGCATCAACAAGGACATAAGCGTTTGCATTTATTGTTGGGGGGGATATTTTTATAGTTGGTGGCTCTAGAGTATCAGCTAATGCCTGTTGGCTAAATATAAGGAAAAGAGCAATGGCATGTAATCTAAAATTGTGTAAGTCAAATTTCATCATTAATATTCCAAGGTTATTGTTCGCTAGAGTTTCATATCAAATGATACAGCCTTATTTACAAGAACTAAATATATTTGGTAATAATAATTTTATTTTCTGACTAATGATCTAGCTAGTTATAATTCCTGGCTCGATATTATTCTCTATTAAGGTGTTTTGTATAGTTTGGATCCTAGTGTTACTAGGTAAAGGGCCTAGTTGAACTTTATGAATACTATTATGAGGAATAATTCTTACTTGTGTGCTAGTAATAAGTCTAACTTTTTCGGCAAGAGCTTTGGCATTATCAATGTTACTAAAGGCGCCAACTTGGATGTATGATGGCGCTGTTATCCTTTGTTGAGCCACTTTTGGTTGCTCTGTTGGGCTGATTGCTACATCATTGTTAGTCAATTGAAGAGTTCTTCTGTCAATAGCGGAAATTTCAACTTTTGCCGTACCTTTTGAGATAACTCCTAATTTATGAGCTGCGGCGTAAGATAGATCAATAATTCGGTGATCACCATGGAATGGGCCCCTATCATTAACCCTTACTATAGTTGTGCGGCCATTTTCAATATTTTTCACTTCTACATATGAAGGTAATGGTAGTGTTTTATGTGCAGCACTCATGGCATACATATCATAGGTTTCACCATTTGAAGTCTTAAAGCCATGGAATTTTTTACCATACCAGGATGCTGTGCCATGTTGTGTAAAGTCTTTATTATTATCTAAAACTTGGTAAGTTTTATTTTTCACTGAGTATGAGCGAGGATTACCATACTTGCTTTTCACCTCATAGCGGGGCACGGCATCTTTTACGTTGTTAAGACGTCCATAATCTGTTTGAGGAGCACTATCATTCGCATGCTTATAGGAGTGATTGTGGCCAAGATATTCTCGTTGGGAAACTTTAGCTGTTTGGCAGGCGCTTAGAAACACAATTACAAGAGATAGAATGAATCTTTTAATAATCATTATTTGTTACCAAGTACCTGCCTATATATAGATTCTAGACTAGGAATCGAGTTTATTAAATTCTGCCTTAATAGCTCCGGCAAGTTGATAAACTGCCAGGGCATAATTTGAGCTGTGATTATATCTGGTTATAACGTAAAAATTGTTTTGCGCTAAGTATAAATCATTGTTTTGACCATTGGTAAACTCTATTAATGCAAATGTATCCTTGCTACTTAGTGACTTAGTTTGAGGGAATACATTGTATTGGGCTAGAGCTTTTAAGTTATATTCAGGTTTTGGCTTGTGGTGAGGAGCCTTTATATCTTGGTATTTATTCGAGGTGCTATAAGCTTTATGTATGACTTCCTGGTTGTCTTTCCATCCAAATTCCCGTAAATAATTACCAACACTAGCTATAGCGTGAGCTTTATTATTAATAAGGTCTACAGAACCTTTGTTTTCAAAATTTCTTGCATAGGCTCGATAGCTAGATGGCATAAACTGAGCAATACCAATGGCGCCAGCATATGATCCTTCAAGATTGAGTGTATCTAAATTATTTTCTTTACTTAAAAGTAGGAATGCTTCAAGTTCACTACGGAAAAATTTTGCACGCCTAGGATAGTCAAAAGCTAATGTTGCAAGGGCTTGTACGACTGGGTATCCACCTTTCATTTCACCATAAAAAGTTTCTACTCCAATGATGGATACGATAATATCTGCAGGGACATGATACTTAGCTTCGGCTTTTTCTAGGAGTTTTAGATTTTCTTTCCAAAATTTAGCGCCAGCTTTAATTCTTTTATCTGATATGAAAATTTTTCTATATCTATCCCAGGTGAGACCCTCAGCAGGCTTACTTATCTTGTTAATAATTTCTTGTGATGATGATACTTGGCTGAAAATTTTAGTAAGCTCTGTTTTGCTATAATGATGTTTTTTTTCCATGTAGCTAATGAAGTCATTAACATCTTCGCGTTTGTGAAAATCAGAATCAGCTAGAATTTTTGCATATGGTGTTAGTATCATGGCAGTTAATAAAATATACTTACAAACTTTTCCCATCAATAAACCTCCGGTGTTTCCATATAGACATGAGCATCCCAAAACCTATCATCATTGTTAACATTGATGTGCCTCCATAGCTTATTAAAGGCAGTGGCACACCAACAACAGGTAGTAGGCCATTTACCATTGCCATGTTAACAAACAAGCAAATAAAAAACATCATTATTATTCCTGCAGCCCAAAGTCTACAAAAAGTATCCTTTCCTTGCAGAGCTATGTATAAACCTCGAATTATAATTAATAAGTAGAGAGAAACTAATATTGCAATACCTATGAGTCCAAATTCTTCACCAAATACCGCGAAGATAAAGTCAGTAGATCGTTCAGGAAGGTATTCAAGTTGTGACTGTGAGCCTTGTAACCAACCTCGTCCATATAATCCGCCTGAGCCAAGAGCAATTTTAGATTGAATAATATGATAGCCGGTACCCAATGGGTCTCTTTCTGGGTTTATTAGCGTTAGGATCCGATCTCGTTGATAGTCATGGAGCACAAACCACATGAGAGGGCAGCTTAAAATACCAGAAATAGTCATAAACATTAGTAGTTTATAGGAAATGCCAGCAAAGAAAATCACCATGAATCCCGAGCTTGCAATAAGAATAGCTGTACCTAAATCTGGTTGTAAAGCGATCATGATTGCAGGAATGAAAACTATGGATAAGGATAAAAAAATATCTTTTAATTTTGGAGGCAGAGCACGATTATGAAAGAAGTATGCTATGCACAAAGGAACTATTAATTTCATACATTCAGATGGTTGAAATTTAATTATGCCTAGATCTAACCATCGCTGGGCTCCTTTACTTGTATTACCAAAAACTAAAACTAAGGCAAGTAGTGAAACCCCTATAATATAAAATATTACTGACCATTGCATCCAAAATCTAGGAGGTATTTGTGCCACAATAATCATAGCAAAAAAAGAGATAATAAAATGAATGCAGTGCTTAATTAATAAGTGCATATCAGACTTTGCACTATATACTACCAACATACTTAGAGTAAATAAGGAAAATATTCCTATAAGCATAATATAATCTAATTGGAACGATCTAAAGAATTTTCGGAGTGGGAAGTGAAATGAATTAGAGTTGATGTTACTAAAATGATTATTCATTTAAATCAACCTTATTTAGGTAATTATTAATAACTGAAGCAGCAAATTTAGCACTACCTCTATCGTGTTCTAGGATAACAGCAACAGCAATTTTGGGATTTTCAGCCGGAGCAAAAGCAATAAACCAGCTATGATCGCGAAGTTTTATAGGAATTTTATCATAAGCAATACGTTTAGTTATTGTGTGAACTTGAGATGTTCCGGTTTTACCTGCAGTAGGGTACTTCATAAGTCTATTAATTTTATATGCAGTACCTTTTTTATGGGTGATAACTTCTTGCATAGAGTCTACGACTAACTTCCAATGCTTAGAATTTGGGAAAATTGCTAACTGTTTAATAGCACCAGATTGTTCATAGCTAGGAAATAGGCTTAGCGCAGTTTGTTCGCCTCGATTAGCAATAATACTTGTCATATATGCTGCTTGTAATGGGCTCATGAGAGTATAACCTTGGCCAATACCAGTATTTAGGGTTTCACCTGGATACCAGGGCTCTTTAATATTTTCTGCCTTCCACTCTTTTGATGGGGCTATACCTTCAGATGTATTAGTAAGACCGATATCTAGACTTTTTCCTAAACCGAAAGCATCAAAGCATTTATGTATTTCATCAATTTCTAAAATTCTGGAGAGATGATAGAAGAAAGTAGTACAACTTTCTCTAATAGCTTTGTTTACATTAACCCAGCCATGGCCATCACGTTTCCAATCTCTAAAAACCTTGCTTTCTTCCGCTATTTTGTAATAGCCTGGGTCGAAAATCATGGTGCTTGGAGTAATGTATCCTTTTTCAAGGGCCCATAGTGATAATATCGGTTTAATAGTTGATCCTGGTGGATACTGTCCTGTAACAGCTCTATTAAACAAAGGTTTGTTTGGGTTCTTGAAAATTTTTTCAATTTTTTCATCATTACGTTCATGGACAAAAATATTTGGGTCAAAAGATGGCGAGCTAGCTAAAGCTAATATTTCTCCACTACTAGGTTCGACTGCAACAACAGCCCCAATACTATTTTTCATGCTGTCAATAATATGTTTTTGTAATTCAATATCAATTGTAAGGTGCATATTATCACCAGGGGTTGGTAGCGTTTGTTGTAAGGTCCTAATACTTCGTCCTTTAGCATCAGTTTCTATATGCTCATAACCAACCTCACCACGTAATTTATCTTCTAGTGAGTGCTCTAAACCAGTTTTACCAATAAAATTTGTACCTCTAAATGTTCCAGGCTTATATTTTTTGAGTTCGTTATCAGTTATTTGGCCTATGTAGCCAACAATATGTGCTGAATAAAGTCCATACGGGTAATATCGATTAAGGTTGGCAACAACTTCTGCTTCAGGAAAGTCATATTTAATATTTGCAAATTTAGCAACTTCTGTTTCGGTTAAATTTTGTCGTAAAGCAACAGCTTCGTAGCGGCTTTTATATTTGCCCTGTTTTTTGAAGCTTTTTATATCTTCCGCATCTATTGTGATTATTTTGCTTAATTCCGCAATAGAATCATCGATATTTATGGTTTTAGAGCGGTTTACTTCTAAGCTGTGACTGGGTATATTTTCGGCTAAAACTTTATGGTTTCGATCATATATCATTCCACGGACACTAGGAATTGGGGCAATTCTGACCTGATTGTTTTTAGCTAAGTAAGAGAATTTGTTGTGTTGGATAACCTGTAGGTATATTAATCTAGAAAACAAAATTAAAAAGGCAAGACTAATCATTAGCAGCACAGAGACCGTCCTATTAAGGAATATCTGCCGATCTTTAAAATGATCCTTCAATGCTGCTTGTTTACCCATGTCAACATAATAACTAATACATATTAGCTTGCCAAGGTAATATGTATTAGTTTCTGTGGTAAGGGTGGTTGTTAGCTAATGACCAAAGTCTATATAGTTGCTCCGTAACCATTAACTTCACAACCTGGTGAGGTAATGTTAGATTACTTAGTGACCATGTTAAATTTGATTTTTCTAGACAACTTTTAGCTATACCGTCAGCACCACCAATAATTACAGCAAATTTATTATAATTCATAGCAAGTTTTTCAATTTGTTTGAAAAGTTCTAGAGTTGTGAATGGTGTGCCGCGTTCATCTAAACATATGATAGCCGATCCTTTAGGGATAGCTTCCAGGGTAAGTATTCCTTCTTGCTCGATTAGGCTAGCTTTTATATTTTTATTTTTTTTGGTACTAGAAAGGTTGATGAAATTTAGTTGCCAAGGATATCTAAATCTATTTTGGTATTCTTGAATGCCGGTAACAAGCCATTTGGGAGGCTTGTTACCAATAGAAACTATATTAAATTCCATATATTAGGCTATAGCGGTTATCGCTGGCGTGTCGCCACCCCAAAATCTATCAATTTGATAATAATCTCTAGTTTGCTCAGTCATTACATGAACAACAACATCACCAAGATCAATTAAGACCCACTCTCTATCTTCAGAGATACCTAAAGGTTTTGTTTTATGTTGTTTAGCCTGGCTGACCACATTTTTTGCAATTGCTTTTAAGTGTACACTAGAGTTTCCAGTAGCAATAATCATGTTATCAGTGACACTGGTCATACTAGATACATCTAAATTACTAATGTTTAGAGCTTTAAGCTCCTCTAAGGCATTTATAACTGTAATTTCTAATGTCATATAGTGTTTTCCTCATGTGGCATCGTCGTAAACCCTTGCATGGTTTGACAACCAGCTAAATAAAGACACAGGGATAGCATCATACCCCAACTATCACCAAATGTTAAACCTTTTATTACTTTCTCTATCCGTGCACATAATTGTAATAAGTTATTTAAATCTAGTGTAGTTAAACTTTTTAATTGCATTTTGCGTGTATCTGCAATTTTGTTGAAGGTAAAAGAAGGTGCTTTACCATAGATGGTAAAATTATAAAGAGCTCTAATTTCTTTCGTAATTGCCATAAGAACAAGGTAGTCGGAAGTGTTGTTTTTTTGCAGGGTATCTACTATTGTCATGCATGCTTGTTTATTCCCTGATAATGCTACATTAATGAGGGAGAAAGCATTGCATCTAGAGTCATCAAATATAATTTGCTCAACTTCAGATAAATTAATTTCACCTTTACTTTTAATTGCTGCAATATTAGTAAGGCACATCTGTATCCCTAAAGGATTAGCGTAATTACTAATTGATAAATATTCACAAAGTTCATTATCGATGTTATAACCTGCGTGCTTAAATAGTTCTTTAGTCCAGTTTTTAAAATCAAAAACGTTAATATCAAAACACTGAATAGCTAGATGTGATTTAACAATATTGTTAAACCATGGATATTTTGCAAGAGCGGCATTTGATTTATTATAAGTGAAAAGAAGAAAGTTGGTAAGATTATCAAGATTAGATATTTCGTTTAGGGCCGAGATAGCCTTTTTATTCAGGGTCAGGGAGTCTAGGTTAATTTCAAGTAATTTATTATCAGAGAATAAATCTGTAGCTGTAACTTCGTTAATTAGGCTATCCCAATCTACAAAATTTGTAGAGCTGACCATCTTACTATAAGTATAGTCATTAATGTCGGTATATACCTTTTTTGCGTAGGTGGCCCACCATACACTTGTACCATACACTAAACACATTTTTGCGGACAGGTTTTGGTTTCTTAATTTGTTTGCACTAATTTTCATTTAATTTATTACGTTCATTATCTTTATTGCCTTTATTGCCTTTATTGCCTTTATTGCCTTTATTGCCTTTATTGCCTTTAATATTTTTTTTATTCATAGATTTTGCAAAGATATTTATAATTTGGTTAGCAGCTTTTTTTCTAAGATCATCTTTGGCGATATTTTTTTCTTGGTTTTGTATGACAGGGTTATTGGGGGTAATACTTATTTGAGAACTTGTTGTCGCTGTGGTGGCAATAATAACTTTGCCTTCCATATTAATAATTTCAATCGGGATGCTTATAATGATACGTATTCGCTCAGGAAGGTTGGATTGAGAATATGCTAAAACTTGTTCATTAAACGAATGGCTATGTATTCTCAGGGTGTAAAGGTTGATATTTTCAGGAGATGTATTATAAACTTTAATATGTTTCAGTTTTAATAAATACTCTAGTCTTTGCTCAAGAATATTGTCTCTTCCTTGTATATCAAGGAGGATATTTTTTACATTTGCAGGCAAATCTATATTGCCTCGCAAATGGAAACCACAACCAATAAAAGTTAATAAACATAATAAAAATAGTTTCTTAGGAATGCAGTGTGTCATTATATTGCTACCACGTTAATTAATTTATTAGGAACAAAAATCACTTTTTTGATGGTTTTACCATCTATATGCTTTTTGACATTATCATTATGAAGAGCTTTTTCTCTTGCTTCTTGTTCATTAATGTTGATAGTGACATCAATGTTACCACGAGTTTTTCCGTTTACTTGAAGAACCAACGTTACTTCATCTTTTTTGATTAGCTCAGGGTTTGCTTTTGGCCAGCTAGACTCACTGAGATTGTTAGTATTTCCTAATTCTTCCCATAGCATAAAGCAAATATGCGGAATAATAGGGTTTAGTAAGCAAACAACGGTATTAATAGCCTCATGTGCAAAAAATTGTTCTTCACTAGATTTGGCTGTGAATTTATTAATTTCATTGATAAGTTCCATTACCGCAGCTATAGCCGTGTTGAATGTGTGTCTGCGAGACATGTCATCAGTTACTTTAGCAATAGTTGCATGGGTTTTTTGTTGGAGGTTTTTACAGACTTTATTGGGTACATTTGGTTGTTGCATGTTTGTTGTGAAATATTCATTGGCAACATGCTTGCTTACCATTGTCCATAATCTTCGTAAAAATCTATAGGCACCTTCAACACCAGTATCAGACCATTCTAGAGATTGTTCTGGAGGTGATGTGAACATAATAAATAGTCTGACGGTATCTGCGCCATAGGTTTTAATTAGTTCTTGGGGATCAACAGTATTGCCTTTTGATTTTGACATTTTGGTGCCATCTTTTAGTACCATACCTTGAGTGAGTAATTTTTTAAAAGGCTCGTCGCTATCAAGTAAGCCTAAGTCGCGCATGGCTTTATGGAAAAAACGTGCATAGAGTAGATGTAAAATTGCATGTTCAACACCACCAATGTATTGGTCTACAGGGGCCCAATATTTAGCTCTTTCATCTAGCATAGAATCTTTAGCATCAGGACAAGCAAAGCGAGCATAGTACCAGGAAGATTCGAAAAATGTATCAAAGGTGTCGGTTTCACGACGTGCATCATTGCCACATTTAGGACATTTAGTTTCATAGAATTCTGGCATTTTAGTTAATAATGAACCTGGCTCATCGGACCAATTTATATTTTCTGGTAAAAGTACTGGCAATGATTCTTCTGGAGCGGGGACATTGCCACAAGAAGTACAATTAATCATTGGTATTGGAGTCCCCCAATAACGCTGCCTTGATACTCCCCAGTCACGTAGACGGTAGTTAATAGTGCTATGGCCTAGATTTTGGCTTTTGAGAAAACCTGTTATTTGAGAAAAAGCGATGTCAAAATCAAGGCCATCGTATTTTCCTGAGTTTATAAGTTTTCCTTTGGCAATAATCGCAGTGTCAGTTAAAGAAACATCTATAGCTGTATCATTAGGTTGAATTACCTGTTTAATATCTAAATTATATTTTTTTGCAAATTCAAAGTCACGTTCATCGTGAGCTGGAACTGCCATTACGGCACCGCTACCATATTCATAGAGAACATAATTAGCAACCCAAACAGGAATGTTTTCTTTGGTAATAGGGTGGATGGCAAAGTGCCCAGTATCATGGCCTTTTTTCTCTAAAGTAGCTAATGTAGCTTCAGAGGATTTTATTTTATTACATTCATCAAGAAACTCTTGTAGGCTTGAGTTATTTTTGGCAGCTTCTAGGGCAAGAGGGTGTTGTGGAGCAACTACCATAAAGGTTACTCCCATAAGTGTGTCTGGTCTAGTCGTAAATACATCTAAAATTTGGCTATGGTTTTCTATTTTAAAACTAACCTCGCTACCTTTAGACTTTCCGATCCAATTCTTTTGCATGGTTTTAACTTGTTCTGGCCAGTGTTCTAATTTATCAAGGTCAGCAAGTAGCTCTTCGGCATAATCAGTGATCTTCATAAACCATTGAGATACTTCTTTGCGTTCAACTAATGCACCAGAGCGCCATCCACGACCATCTACCACCTGCTCATTGGCAAGGACTGTGTTATCAACAGGATCCCAATTTACAAGAGCATTTTTTTTATATACTAAACCTTTTTTATATAGTTGAATAAAGAACCATTGTTCCCATTTGTAATATTTGGGATTGCATGTGGCAATTTCTCTATCCCAATCATAACTAAACCCAAGTTGTTTAAATTGAGCTTTCATATTTTCAATATTTTGATATGTCCATTTTGCAGGGGGAACTTTATGTTTTAAAGCAGCATTTTCAGCAGGCAACCCAAAAGCATCCCAGCCCATAGGTTGAAGAACATTCTTCCCATTCATTCTATGGAATCTAGTTATAACATCACCAATAGTATAGTTTCTGACATGGCCAACATGGAGGTTACCACTTGGGTATGGAAACATGCTCAAGCAGTAAAATTTTTCTTTATTTGTATCTTCTAAAGTTCTATCTGCATGAGTATCTTGCCAGTGTTTTTGAGCCTTATTTTCTATAAGTTTAGGATTATATTGCTGCTCCATTTTCAGGGTGCCTCGCTTATTGGGGAAGTAAAACCAAAAGCATATCTTATGCTTAAAGTAAGTTTCTTACAAGCTGATAATGGAGGTCTTAGGGCTTTAGTTGGGGCAGGGTAGTTGAGCAGCTTATCAAAGTGGCATTGATAGTTATTCTTTGCGAGTCTAGGCTGATTTGACCATTGGTTATTTCTATACATGAGGCATTAGAAGATAGTATTAAGTTGTTGGCCTTTACTATAATTTCCTTGCATTGACAGTTGGCATGTTTAGTTTGCAAACTTGCATTGTTGCTGGCTATTTGAATTAATCTATATTTGGTGTTTGATGTCACCATCTTTTTGTCAACTAGCTGTCTTGTTTTAAGGAGTAATAAATTTTTACAATGAAGTGAAATGGAGCTGCTTGATACCTTAAAGTTGCCTATAACCAATTTATTTGTAGCACAAGATAATTGATATGTGGAAAGAGTGTCAATTATTGATTTAGTCTGATAAAAAATATTAGTTGCTATAATAAGATGCTGTTGCTTTTGTGAAATCTGCCTTATCATATTCTCTTCAAATTGAATTTTATTTCTTGCATTGGCAAAGCAGATAGCATTAGTACTAATATAGCCATAATTATTATTACATTTGAAATTCATATTATTCTTATTGGCTAATGATTCTTTTCTTATAATACCAAGAGCATAAATATTTGTATCAACAATACTTTGTTTTAAAGTCAAAAATGGTTGCTTTTGTTTTAGTCGGAGGTGGGTTCCACCATAATTTGAAGCACCAAAAGTCATTTTAGTTACGGCGATCCCACTTAAGTCGTGAACATTGGTTGTTGAGTTTGGTATTATTGTTAATGTGTTTGAATGTGATAATGTGGATAGATGATGATGAGATTCTATCAAGTCTTTGGATAAAACTATAGAGTTAATATCATTCTTTATATAAATGCTCAATACTAAAAATATTGATTTAGTATTATCTAGACTTATAAATTCCCCAGGTGTAATAGATAGCATATTTGTCTCAACATATAAATGACTACCATTATCTTGAAGGTTAAAGTAAGTTTTGGTAAAGGAAATATCATACTGAAAATTATAATTCAGATTTGTAAATGCGTTGAGGTTGGCAATGTAATAGTCTTGAAGTTTGGCAAATATTACTAGTAAATTTTTTTTTGCAATAAAAATATATGATGCTGTATATAGACTTAACAGCCTAGGGAAAATATCTTGCAATTTTCCTGGTGAAAGCACAAGAGTTTTTCTAGAACTTAAATAAGATTTTATGTGGAGCCTATGGCTATATATGCTCTTTAAAACTATGTCTAATGATGACTGTTTAAATGTATTTTGCTGTATGTTAATTGTTCTGCCGAAATACAAAAGGGACGTTACAACAGTAAGTTCAACAATTTCTTCATCCTGACTACAGATACTAGCAGACTCAATATAACCACTAAATACATTTCGTAAATCACACCATGAATTTATTATAGATTGAGGTGAGTATTCTCTAAGGAGTATTTTTATCTTAACTTCACTTTTACCCCAAATATCATATTTAGAGGAAATTATAGATATAACAGGCATGCTGTTGACAATATTACTGATAGTTAGAGTATGTGTTTGGTACATACGCTCACTCTATCAGTAATTATTCTAAGCCTAAATAGCAGATTTCTTGCGTCTAGTTGTAATGACTATCAAAAGAAAAATAATACTAAGAATTGGGGCTGACCCAATTAGCATATAAGGTGTTGCTCCACTGACTGGGAATATTTCACCTTTAATAATATCTTTCACAAAAAGTTTGCTTTGTGTGATGATTTTTCCATGGCTATCAATTAGAGCTGAGTGGCCTCGATTAGTCACTCTAATTAGGTATCGGCCATTTTCTAAAGCTCTAACTTGAGCTATTTGCAGATGTTGTGCTGGCTCAGCAGTTTTTCTAAACCATCCATCCTCGCTAACATTTATGATAAATTGGGAATTTTTGGTGACAATCTCTCGTCTAACAATTTCTCCAAAAATCACTTCAAAACATATTATGGGTAGAAAAGGTCTGTTTTTCACAAAAACAGGTGCTTGATTTGGCTTATCTGGTCGGAAATTTGACATTGGCAGGGAATAGTTAAAGAACAATTTATTAATCTCTGTTCCAAATGGAATATAATCTCCCATGGGAACAAGTTTGTGTTTACCGTAAAGTTGTAAAGAGCCATCTTCAATAATCATCATTGAATTGTAGTAAATTCGAAATTGATTCCTATAAATATTATCAGCGTTTGATGTGACACCGGAGATAAGACTAATATCTTTTTCTTTACTTAATTTTATCAAGTTGGAAATATAATTAGGTATATTCTGATATGGCTCCATAATTGCTGATTCTGGCCAAACTACAATGCTACCTGGCTCTTGTGAAAAAGTGTCTTCTATAATCTCATCATGAAAAGTATCACTTCGGAAAAAGTACATTTTATCATCAGGCTCAATGTTAAATTGTATTCCGGTAACCTTAATTGGTTCGTCTTCAATTGTTGTCCAATTAATATCTTTAAACATTATTCCTGGTGAAAACAATATAATGCTAATAAATAAATAACGGAGTTTATTGGGCGGGTTTTGTAGTAAGCAATAAATACAACCAGTTATTAAGCAAATAATAAACCCTGTGCCAAAGCTGCCAACAATTGGCAAATAAAATTCAAGAGGTGTGTCTAAGGATGCTTGTGAAAGTAATTGCCATGGAAACCCAGATAAAATCCAAGAGCGTACCCATTCAAGTAAAGTCCAAGTACCAGGAAAAATAATTAGATATTTTAAATTACCGCGACCAGAATTTAATTTGGTTAGTAATAAGGCGTTAACGGCGGTAAAGGAGCTAAGTGTCATGCTAAGTAGTATGGTAAGGCTTGAGGCAAGTAAATAATGAAAATGGCCATAGTAAAATAAGGTTATGTAAACCCAATAGAAACTAGTTGTATAAAAACCCAACCCAAAAGCAAAACCAGTTTTAACGGCGGCAGAGGTATTGCCTGCAGAGTCAACTAGCTTTAAGAAAAGAAGTAATGATAAGATTGCTAGTGCTGGTAAATTAAATGGAGCAAAGGCTAAGGTTAATAGAGAGCCTGCCATTAGGCTAAGAATATATTTTAGCATTATACTAGGCCTTGGAAAATCAATAACAGTTAGTTTATGATTTTTAGCAGCTGATAACAATTGTTCGTCTGGCAATTATTTTGCTTTGTAAGCACGAAGTAATAATAATCTTCTGCCATCAGACCTAATAACTGTAAATTTAAAGTTATTTAATTTTGTTGATTCACCTGGTTTCGGTACACGGCCAAAATGACGAATCAAAACTCCTCCAATAGTATCTACTTCCTGGTCACTAAATTTAGAGTTGAAATACTCATTGAAATCTTCAACCGGGGTTATAGCCTTGATAATAAAGTTATTATTATCAGATTTTTTAATATATGGGGCATCTTCAATATCAAATTCATCTTCTATTTCGCCAACTATCTGTTCAATGACATCTTCAATAGTAACTAGTCCTGTAACTGAACCATACTCATCGATGACTATTGCTAAGTGATTGCGGTTATTACGAAAGTCATGCAACAAAGTGTGCAATTTTTTACTTTCAGGAATAAAGATTGGTTGTCTTAAATGTTCTTTAAAGTTGAAATCTTCCCGTTCTTTAGTGGAAGCAAGTAATGAGAGCAAGTCTTTGGCAAGAAAAGTACCAAGGATTTCATCTTTGTTTCCATCAATCACCGGGAATCTTGAATGTCCAGATTTAATAACTACAGACAGTATTTCTTCTAATGGGCTGCTGATATCAATTACTACCATTTGAGATCTGGTAATCATTATATCTTCAACTTGTAGTTCATGAACTTCAAGGACTCCTTCAATCATGTTGAGGGAGTCAGGGTTAATTAATGCTCGCTCAGAAGCACCTTTTAAGACTTGAAGTAAATCTTCTCTGTCTTTGGGCTCACCAGAAATTGCAAAAGCAATTTTTTCAAACCAACTTTTTTTTTGTGGGATTGGCTCAGCCATTACTAGACTCGTATTGATATATTTCTCCATAAGGTGGGGCAAAACCTAGTTCTACAAGAATTTTTGTTTCCAGACTTTCCATAATTGCAGCTCTTGTATCTGAATCATGATCGTAGTCTAAAAGATGTAAAACACCATGCACTACTAGGTGCGCCCAGTGAGCTAACAATTCTTTATCTTGTTCCACAGCTTCTTTTTCAACTATTGGAGCGCAAATAATAATATCTCCAAGTAGTTGCAAATCAAACTCATGATGGCTGTCTGTTGGGAATGAAAGTACATTAGTTGCTTTATCTTTATCCCGATACTTAAAGTTAAGTTCCTGGATTTCTTCTTCATCTACTATTCTAATGGTAAGTTCAGCATCTTCAGAGTAATCTGAGAATACCGCACCCAGCCAATCGCGAAATTGGGCTGGATGAGGAAGGGTCTTGGCATTTGAGGCCAGTTGTAATTCTAGCTCTATTGTCATCGGCCATCACCTCCAGAGTCATTCTCATAAGCATCAATTATTTGCTGTACAAGTGGGTGACGGACAACATCATTGGAGATAAAACTAGAAACACCAATAGTATCAACATGTTCCAGAACTCTAAGCGCATGCTTTAGTCCTGATAGTTTACCACGAGGCAAATCAACCTGAGTTACATCGCCTGTAATTACAGCTGTTGAACCAAAACCAATTCTGGTTAAGAACATTTTCATTTGCTCAACAGTAGTATTTTGGCTTTCATCTAGAATTATGAAGGCATTACTTAGAGTCCTGCCTCTCATGTAGGCGAGGGGAGCAATTTCAATAATTTGCCTATCCAATAGCTTGCATACTTTTTCGAAGCCAACGGTGTCATATAAGGCATCGTATAAGGGTCGTAAATAAGGGTCAATTTTTTGTGCAATGTCCCCAGGTAAAAACCCTAAGCGCTCACCAGCCTCAACAATTGGGCGTATCAGTATTATACGACTAACTTTTTTTGACTCTAGTGCTGCTACTGCACAAGCTACTGCGATGAATGTTTTGCCTGTACCTGCTGGACCGACACCGAAATTTATATCATGTTTTAGAACAGTTTCTATATAACTCCGTTGGTTGTCCGTCCTAGGGACAACTTTCATTTTAGGGGTTTTGATAATAGTAGGGTCATCAACATTATTGTGCTTCTTGTTTTTCTTAGTATCAGCTCCGCCTACATCCTGTAGAGATAAATGAATTTCATTTGGAGTCAATTCTTTGCCCTCTCGTGTTTGTTGATAAAGATTTTGTAAAATGGTTACGGCAACATTTACAGACTTGGGGTTCCCTTCCAGCTGAAATTGATTGCCACGATTGTTGATTTTAACATGTAATCGATTCTCGATGAGCTGAAGATGCTCATCTAGTTGACCGCATAAACTTAGTAGACGCTTATTGTCAAAAGGCTTAAGTTCTAGGTCGCAAGTTGTTTTGTTAGTACTCAAATTGCTCAAGTTCTACCTCGGCTGCACAAAGCCTCACCTAAAGCATAACCCTATTTTAGCTAAGTGGAAAGAAAATTTTTAATTTTCAGGAGTATTTACACTAGCTCACCGTGCAGTCTATTACTAAATATATCGGTTATGTGTATGTAAGCAATTTGTCCAATTAAAGATTTATCACCCTTAAAATTAACAACACGGTTATTTTCACACCGACCAGCAAGTTCATTTGTGTCTTTCTTTGATATGCCAGTTACTAAAACTTTTTGTTTGGAATGGAGCATTTTTTGCGCATGGCGAGATGCTTGGGCATGCAATAAGTTTTGTAATTTTTTAAGTCTATTTTTTTTAACATCAGCCGAAATGTTGTCAGGGAAAGATGTTGCTGGGGTTCCTGGCCTTTGACTATAGATAAAGCTGAAAGAGTGATCGAAGTTAATATCTTCAATTAATTTTAAAGTATCAGCAAAATCTTGTTCACTTTCTCCAGGGAAACCAATTATAAAATCTGAAGTAATTGAAATATCAGGCCTAACTTGTCTTAATTTTTTTATTTTAGCTTTAAATTCCAATGCCGTATGTCCACGTTTCATTTTAGCTAAAATTGAATCAGAACCACTTTGCACTGGAAGGTGTAGGTGGTTGGCAAGTTTTGGTATTTGAGCATAAGCATTGATAAGGCTATCAGAGAATTCCATTGGGTGTGATGTAGTAAATCTAATTCTTTGGATACCATCAATTTCTGCAATAAAAGTTATTAGTGTTGCCAGATCTGCAGCACTATGGTCATGTAACGTACCTTTATAAGCATTTACATTTTGTCCTAGTAAAGTTATTTCTTTTACTCCTTGATCTGCAAGGCTCACAACTTCAGTTAAAATGTCATCAAAAGGTCTGTGAATTTCAGCGCCACGAGTATATGGGACAATACAGTAAGTACAATATTTATTACAGCCTTCCATGATAGAGATATAAGCGCTAGCACTATTGGCATTTGGTTTGGGTAAATGATCAAATTTTTCAATTTCAGGAAAGCTAGTATCAATAACTGGTTTTCCAGATTTTCCAAGTTTCTCTAGCATTTGAGGTAGTCTATGTAAAGTCTGCGGGCCAAATACTAAATCAACATATGGAGCTCTTTTAGTTATGTTTTCACCTTCTTGGCTAGCAACACAACCAGCTACACCAATAATTATGTTTGGATTTTTTTCTTTTAACCGTCGCCAGCTACCCACTTCTGAGTATACTTTCTGTTCAGCTTTTTCTCTGATTGAGCAGGTGTTAAGCAGTAAAAGATCTGCTTGTTCTGGAGTATCAACTTCCTTGATTTCATATGAACTTTTTAATAAATCTAAAATTCTTGACGAGTCATACTCGTTCATCTGACAACCATGAGTTTTTATATATACACTCTTCATAATAACCTGCAAATTTACGTATAAATGTTTCGATGCTGATTGTACTAAGGTTTGTTGATAAATGCTACATTATTTGGGGTGGTTAAATCACTAAACCCATAAAAAAATGGATGGCAGCTGACGTAATGAAAAAAGAAGCCAAGATTTATTGTGAAAATCACATCGGTTCCCCAGTGCGCTCCAGTTAGCAATCTATTTATACATAGCAAGCCAGTTACTAGGAATATACATCGTTGCAAAATAACCCCTGGTTTTAAAGATAAGCTAAATAAACACCAGTATATGGCAACTAATGTATGACCTGCAGGAAATGAAGTCACAGAGGCTTCTTTAATGCTATCACTCATCAAAATAGTAGATATTGAATTATGAGTATCAATAAATATATTGCTTGGTGATACTCTTCTAATCGCGAGAGTGTCTTGGAATACAAAATGTGTTAAGTAAATAACGAATTGGAAAAAGAACCAAAAATAAATGATTTGCCAGAATATTTTCTTCCTAGCATAAGGCTTACTTGAAGCAATCATAAGGAAATTAATTGTTAGCATGAAAACTAAGTTTAACCAATTTTCATGTTTATGATTTATAAATCCAACAAACTTAGTCCAAATCATCGAGCTGCCAATGAGTTTATTACAAACAAAGTAGATTAGGCTGTCTATTTGATAAACAAGATTGGTTAAGAATGGAGTTTTCCAAATAGCTATAGCAAGTGTGAATAACACTAGTGTAGTGCGAAATCTAGTTTTAAGTTGAGTGGGGCTATATATCATTATTCTTGTACCTTGGTGGTGGCTATGGGTGGACTCGAACCACCGACTTCAGCATTATGAGTGCTGCGCTCTAACCACCTGAGCTACATAGCCATGGGCAGTAATTCTCTATATTTCTGTTATGTATGTCAACCAGTTTATCAAAATAAATCTAGTTTGTTAGATAAGTTCCAGGGTGACTTGTTTGTTATTTAAGCAGTGTTACAATATTGGCTTCAGTTTTAAAGAGAGCACAACAAATGTCAGTAATAACTAGATTTCCACCTAGCCCTACAGGTTATTTGCATGTTGGCAGTGCCAGAACAGCGTTGTATAGCTGGCTTTATGCTAGAGCTAACCAAGGAAAAATGGTTTTGAGAATCGAGGATACTGATCGAGAACGCTCTACTGATGAATCAGTGCAAGCTATTTTTGATGGCTTAGCGTGGTTAGGGCTGGATTGGGATGAAGGGCCTTTCTATCAAACAAAACGATTTGCGCGTTATAAGGAAGTTGTAGATGCTTTATTAGCTCAAGATAAGGCTTATAAATGTTATTGTTCAAAAGAAAGACTTGACCTGTTGCGTGAAGAGCAAATGGCTAATAAAGAGCAACCAAAGTATGACGGTCATTGTCGTAACCATCCTGCTGTTGGAAATGACTTTGTTATTAGATTTAAAAATGAAGAAATGGGAAGCGTATCGTTCAATGATATTGTTAGGGGCGAATTAACTGTTGCTAATACACAATTAGATGATCTGATTTTAGTTCGTAGTGATAATACACCAACATATAATTTCTGTGTTGTTGTTGATGATATGGACATGGGAATAAATTACGTAATAAGAGGTGAGGATCATATCTCTAATACATTTAGACAAATAAATATTTTAAAAGCTTTAAATGCTGTTATCCCAAATTATGTACATATATCGATGATCCATGGTGAGGATGGTCACAAATTATCAAAGCGACATGGTGCCGTTGGAGTTATGAGCTATCGTGATGATGGATTCTTACCTGAAGCACTTTTGAATTATTTGGTGCGTTTAGGTTGGTCATCTGGGGATAAAGAGATTTTCTCAGTTGAAGAAATGATAGATTTATTTTCCCTAGATAATTTACAAAAATCTCCAGCAATATTTAATCAAGAAAAACTACTTTGGTTAAATAACCACTATATGAAAGAGTTACCTAGTAATCATGTGGCAAAATATTTAGCTTGGCATTTTGATGATCTTGGGGTCAATGCATCTGCGGGGCCTGAATTAGAAGCTTTGATAGAACTGCAAGCACCGCGTTGCAATACTTTAAAAGAAATTGTTAGTAAAAGTTTATATTTTTATCAGGATATTAGTCTGGATCCTGTTGCTGCCAAAAAACATTTAAAACCAGGAATCGTTGATGCTCTTATAAGCGTAAAGGAAGGCCTGGTAGCACTAAGTTATTGGGATATGGAAACAGTAAAAAAAGTAATTCATAGTGTTGCTGAAAAATTTGAATTAAAGCTTGGCAAAATAGCACAACCGATTCGAGTAAGCATAACTGGTAATACACAGTCTCCATCTATTGATGCAACACTTGCATTATTAGGACAAAGGAAAACCATTGATAGATTGGTTCATGCTATAACCTATATACAGGCACTTGACACTACAAGCTAACGGCTATATTATGTGTTCCTCGGCTCGGGGCTATAGCTCAGCTGGGAGAGCACTTGCATGGCATGCAAGGGGTCGGCGGTTCGATCCCGCCTAGCTCCAATAAAAAATAGTTCAGGTCCCCATCGTCTAGAGGCCTAGGACATCGCCCTTTCACGGCGGTAACAGGGGTTCGAATCCCCTTGGGGACGCCACATCATAGTAAGTTTGCTTTAAAACTTACATCCAGGGTACGATAATTTTCCTGGCTATGATTTGGTAATAAACAGGTAACTCTGTTTCTCAAAGGCATCATAATTCTTAAAAAACATTCAATGTCCTAACATTTAGGTTTTCGCAGATTCTACTCTCAAAACGGTACAGCGATATATAAATACCCTACACTGTGAAACACTCGATACATTTTGGTCTGAAATTAACCACACTTCTGCCTCATAAATATAATATTCTCATTATTACATTTTCCAGATTTGGCTTCAAAACAGTTCTTCTCACTTTATCAAGAATGCCGAAATACTTCTTCTTTATCTGGCTAAATTTTTCAGTATTGGACCAAGGTTGGAGGGTGCTTATCTGTAGTAGAAAGAGTTAGGAGGAGATGTATTGGTGGTGGCTCACATAATACCTCAATAACCTGTCTTGGCTGCAATCACAACTCTAAGACTAATAGAGCTACTCAAAGTAACTTTAAATGCCAGGAACGAGATTACAGTAATAATGCTGATGTAGTAGAAGCTAGGCTAGGACATAGCCGATTGGCCTGTGGAGTTTAAGCGTAACTGAGCCAGATGAGGATCTTGCTCATCCATATGAGGTTGGTCTCAAGTCTTAAATTTATTTATTTGAGACATTAAAGTATCAGAAAAAGTTAATTGCTGATTACAAGAGTCATATGTTTCCTCTAAGCCAACAGCTGTTTGTTCAGATAAATCTCTTATCAATACAATATTTTTATTTATATTATCTATCACTTCATTTTGTTCTTTAGCTGCGTGAGATATTGATAAATTAAGACCTGATATTTCTTGTGCAGATTTCACGATGATATCCAGAGCTCTTTGAGCCTCATGGGACTTTACTGATCCTTGCTCTAGAATATGCAGACCATTGGAGATATTGTCAGCAGTAGCTTGAATACCTTTTTGTAGTCTTTCTATAATGATTTGAATATCTTGAGTCGAGGTATCAGTTTTCTGAGCTAGAGTCCTAACCTCATCAGCGACAACAGAAAATCCGCGGCCAGATTCTCCGGCTCGAGCAGCCTCAATTGCTGCATTTAAAGCTAGCAGATTTGTTTGTTCGGCTACTCCGCGTATTACATCCAATACAATACTTACTTGGGTGCTATCTTTAACTATTTGTTTTATAGCATCAGAGGTATCATTGACAAACACAGTTAGATTTTCCATTAACACAGTGTTTTCTTCAACAATGATTTTGCCTTTTTCTGCTTCTTTTTTAGCATTGTTGGCAGCAATAGATGCTTCCTCAATACTCGTGCCAACATTTTTCAGTGATGAGTTCATTTCAGTAATTGCTGTTGCTACAGAGTCAGTTTCATGGCGTTGAGTTTGGATTGATTGAGTAGACATAAACATTTTTTCAGAGATATTTTTTGATAATTTCGTTGCAGCTTTTGTCGATGTGATTACATCCTTAATAAGCAAATTAAATTTGTTAAGCATTTTATTTGTGGTTTTTGATAAAATTCCAATCTCATCATCACAATATACAGGGAGACGATTAGTTAGATCTGAATTGGCTTCAATTTTATTTAGAGCAACTAAAGTATTTTGAATGGGTTTTCTTATTTTTCTAATAGTGAAAATACCTAAAATAATAGTCAAAAATATTAATACAAAAGGTGCTTTAGATATAATCGATAGAGCTTGTTTGCTCACATCTCTAGATTCTTTAATTGATAACTCTTTCATTTCTGAAATTTGATTGCTGATTTTAGAAATGAAAACATTTATATTGTCAGTGTCGATGATTATTTTCTTTTGTGTTTTTAATAAAAGGGAGCGTATTTTAAAAATTTGAATTTGATGATCAATTTTTTTACTTAAATTTTGATGTAATGTTTTTTGAAATTTTTCAAAAGAGTTTAATTGTTCTATTACACCTTTTGATTTTGCAAACGATTCTTTAAGTGATTTTGTTAAATTTTTTAGATTCAAAAATTCAGAGTTGATGTTTTTGGTTATAGATGCAATGTCATCCTGGTCAGCATAGTTTATTTTCCCAGATAGTATTGAGATGTTTAATAATGTTAAATAAGCATTTTCTGAAAGTTCTTTTCTATTACCTGTGTCACCTAGAAGCATTTTATTTGCATATTTGGTTATACGGAAAACATTCGGCTCAGAAGCATCTAGCTGCTTCTTTAATCTTTGAACATTTCGGTCATAAGCTAGGTCAATTTTTATTGAAATAGAATTTAGCTGTGATTCCATTTTAGAAGAGAGGCTATTCAATTTTGTTTCCAATCTGTTCATATTGTTATTAATCGATCTATCTTTATTCTTATATTCATATAGATTTTGACTACCTTGGGTAAGCTCAGTGAAAGATGATTGTAGCTGTTGAATATTTGAATCATTCCCATCTTTATTTAAAATTGTTAGGTGTTTCTTTAAATTTTCAAAATGACTGGTATCAATAGTGTTACTAACTACTTTAATAGCAGACACATCAGAAGACATTATGCTCATCTGTTGCGCAACTTCATTTAGAGATTTTTCCATTATAAATCTACCTTCTTCTTCCAGTGGGAAGAAAATGTCGATAAATTTATTTTGTTGGGATAATATTTGCGTTACAAAAGATGAATTGAAAATGGCTGAAACAGCAGTGCTAAGAATAATAAAAAAAACAAACCCCAATAATGTTTGGGTTATGGTCACGCTTTTAATTAAATTTTTCATTTACTACCCGCAACTAGTTAACATACCATTTAAAGGTAAGTATAGAGTGTATGTAATATATAATGCTTGCTAACTATGGTTTAAATAAAAATAATTAATTTTTTAATTAAAAGTTTAAACTATGGGGATGAAGTTCATAAAAATAAGTTAATTAATTTGGCCTGAAATGATGCTTATAAGCTATCCTGGGACAATGAGATAATATTGCAAATTTATTGAACACAGGAATATATGTATGTCAAAGAAAATTAACCTGCTAATAATAAAACTAGTTTTATTATTGATGGTTCCAATGTCGTGTCAGGCAACAATAAAAATTGGCATTCTACATTCATTGTCAGGAACAATGGCTATAAGTGAAACAGAATTAAAGCAAACAATTGAGATGTTAATACAGCAACAAAATAAGGCCGGTGGTTTATTAGGGCAAAAATTAGAAGCAATAGTATATGATACCGAGTCAAATTGGCCTAAATTTGCAGTTGATGCAAAAAAGATGATAGTGAATGATAAGGTTAATGTTATTTTTGGTTGCTGGACATCAGTATCAAGAAAGCATGTTCTTCCAATTATAGAAAAATACAATGGTTTGTTATTTTATCCGGTACAATTTGAGGGTGAAGAATTATCTGAAAATATTTATTATTCCGGAGCCACACCAAATCAGCAAGCAATACCTGCTGTAGATTATTTACTTAGTAAGGGACATAATAAATTTTTCCTTTTAGGAACTGATTACGTTTATCCACAAACTATAAATAATATTGTAAAAGAATATTTAATAGGTAAAGGGATTTCTGAATCAGATATTGTAATAGAATATACGCCTTTTGGGTTCCAAGATTGGGGGCCAACAGTATCTAAGTTAAAGATAGCATCAGAAGATAAATCTAAAAAAATTGCTGTTGTATCGACTATAAATGGTGATGCTAATATAGGGTTCTATTCTATGCTTGCAGACTCCAAAATAACTTCTAAAGATGTTCCTGTAATAGCTTTTTCTGTAGGGGAAAATGAATTGAAGGGAATGGATACCGCACCTCTGGTTGGGCATTTATCCGCTTGGAATTATTTTATGAGTGGTAGCTCTGAAGAAAATGATAACTTTATTGAAAATTGGCAAGAATTTAAAGAAGATGATAGTGCTGTGACTAATGATCCTATGGAAGCAACATATCTCAACTTCAAATTATGGGTTAAAGGAGTAGAGAAAGCAGGAACTACAGATCCAGAAGCAGTTTCTATGGCAATGAACGGCATGACGATAAAAGGTCTATCTGGCGTTAATGTTAAAATGGATAAAAATAATCATCATTTTCACAAGCCAGTATTAATTGGTGAGATACAAGCTGATGGCCAGTTTAATGTAGTTTGGTCCTCTACGGGTTTAGTTTCACCAAGCCCTTTGAATAATAATTTTAAGTTATGTGAAATGCAAGCAAAGGATTATATTGATTATGTGCACCAAATTAATCCAGATAGAGTTAAGGTAATAGAAGAATATTGCCAAAAAGATGTTAATTTCAAAATATGTGACTTACCTGCTAATGAACTTTCTGCAATGGAAGAAAATGAATGTAAAAATAAATAACTATACACAGATATTTATTTGAATATGAAACGTATAGTTTAATTAGATATTAAGTTCATTGGCTCTCACTCAGGTAAATCAAGGTGAGAGAGCCAATGAAGATTATGATTTATAAGACAGGAAATCATGTATTGTAGAAAATATATCTATGATAATTAATTAAAAGATTTTGTTGGCATCCCCATAACATCAGCTAATTCTTGATTACGTTGAGTTTTAGATTTGAGGCAAGCAATTTCGGTATTTAATTCAGAGCCATCTTTTTCACCTAAAATAACATGTAGAGAGCGGACCAGCATATGCATGATTATATGACCAGTATCTTCTAATACCTGTTGGTCATCAGAATCAATTTCGATAGCAAAATCTGCATATCGAATGGCTGGAGAGCCTTTTTTTGCTATAGCAATAGAAGTGATCTTGGAGTTTTTAGCTTGTATAAAAGCCTTGAGTATATTATCAGATTTACCACTTCCTGAAACTCCAATGAAAACATCATTTGGCCTGCCTTTGTCTTTTAGTAAAGTAGCGAAGGCATATGAATAATGGGTGTCATTACCACGAGCTGTAATTTCTGCATGCATTTCATTAAGACATGTGGCTCCAATTGTTTTTTCTTCAGGATAATCTCGTGTTGCATCCCAAGTTAAATTGTGTGCTAGGTGAGATGCCGTTGTTCCTGAGCCACCATTCCCTGCAGTCCAAATGTGACCTTTTTTTCCTTTGGTCTCAGCCAATCTATTAATAACGTTACCCATCTGTTCAAGGTCAATTTGATTGATAGAGTAATTAACTTTTTCTGCATAAGATTGTTTGAAATTAATCATGCTATCTCGATATGGCTCATAAAGGTCAACGTTTGCCTGAGAAGTTATAGAGTATAATGAAAAAATTATTGTTATTATAGATGAATATACTCTGGCTGTAGACATGTAAGGATCCTCTTCTAAATTAATTGTTATAAGTTGTTAATAATTAGGATGGACACTATACAACAATTTGGATGTAAAAACATACTTATTATTAATGGCTATGTTATGTTGCGTAAATCATATAATAAAAATTAATGTTATTAACACCGACAATGGAATACTTAACACCAAAACGTAGCATTGTTAATGCAGAAAACAGTATTGTTAACAAAATAATTAATATTGTATGGATGACAATTAACATTATTAATGTTGATGTTATGGTTTTAACTCCATATCATCTTATTTATCATAGGTACTATAAAACACTATTGTTTCTTTTGATTATCAAATTGTCAGATAAGCATATAAGTGTAATTACTCAAATGAACTGAACCAAATATGTTCAGCATTTGTCTAATTAAGATAAATGTAATAAGAGTGAAAACTATGGCAAAAGTTGGTGGAACACCAAGTGCAGATGCAGTTGAAGATCATAGTCCAGGTGCTGAAATAACTCCTAATACTGCTGATGGTCATAAAATTTCAGCTTCTGCTGTCGGCGATGTTCCTCATGGCGCTATTGATAGCCCTGTATCTTCTGTAGCAACACCCAATACTGTTGAAATCCCAGAAGTTGGTGTTACACCTGTAAATTTAAGAGCAGGCCCCTATGGCGTTGAAGTTTCTACCTGGGGTACGAATGCAGATGCAGGTAATGGCATGGTACATTATCTGGGAACTGAATTTTTTGGAGGGAACGTTGGGCATGCATCGATTACAATGAAGGTGCCAGCAACTCCAGAATATAGAGACTTATTGGAAAAATATTGTGATGGAGATGATATTGAAAGGCCTGAAATACCATATAGATTAGTAACTAAAGATGTGAAACAGTCTCAACGTAATGAAGATGGCTCATTTAGTGCATCAGAAGCAAATGCTTATACTGAAAGTTATTATGAAGTTTACTGGAGTTGGTGGCCAGGAAAAGAAAATAACCATGATGCATTTGCTATTTTTCGCCAAGAGGCTCCAGATGCAGAAGCAGACAATAAATCATCTTTTGTTTTAGTTGACAGTGTAACTACTGATAGAGTAGCAGAGCGTGATGGAGTGCATTTCCCTGTGAGTGCAAAAGTTGCTGAACATTTTAATTTAGAGCAAAGAGTGCAGAGGGGGAAAATGGGTGGCAGAGTGGTAACACTAGCTCCTCAGGCAATAATACATCAGATGAATTTATCTGATGAAGATATGCATAAATTTCAAGTGGAAAGCAGTAAAGGTCTTTTTAGAGCACAGCAAGCATCGTTAGATGTATTGTTTGCCAAATTACATGGGCATGGATATCTATCTGATACAGAAAAAAATAACTGTATAGAGGCTGAAGAGTTGTTAAATGTCTTAAGTACACCAAGTACACCTTCATATGACTTAACAAAAAAAAATGATGATGGCATAGATTTTGTTGATATTATTAAAGATAAACTAGGTACTCTCTTACCTGGATGGGAAGATAATATTGAAAATATGGAGGCAGTTACTCAAGAAGAAATGGATTTGCTATTGGAAGAGATTAAACTCGTTATTGAACTTAGTCCAAATCTACGAAAGGCAAAAATAGGCGAAACAGAGAAAATGTTACTTAATAGATTTTTAATTAGTAGTGATTTCAACTGGAGAGAACATGTAAAGAATCAAGATCAGATAACAGAAGCTGAATGTTTGCTATTAAAAAGTAAAGCTACCAAGGTTAGTAGCAAAGTTAATGAGAAGCTAACCAGTCAAGTTCAGGCCTTGGAGGAAATAGAGCAAGCACAAATTGAAGAAAAGAAAAAAATGCTAAAATTGGCCTCGAAATATTTTAATCTTAAAGAACAAGTGAACAATATTACTAGGCTAAAAGAAAATCTTCTAACAGAAGAAGATATAGAGCTTTTGAATGGACAGATAGCTGACCTGCTAGGGAGCGAGTGGCCAGATAGAGCAATGTTGGATATTAAGAGTGAAATTGTTGGAAATCTTGAAAATTTAAATATGCAAATAGAAGGGTTAAAAGAACAAGTCTCTGCTTATGATTATAAAAAAGCACAAATAGATTACTTGCAAACCAGACAGAAAACAAAAAATAATATCATCCGGAAAATACAAAAAGCTAAAGGAGTTAGTATCGATTCTGATGAGGACGAAGAGGAGGAGGAGGAGGAGGTAATACACATACCTGTTGAGCTTTCAGGGAGTTGGCAGTTAGAAGGTATTGTTCAAAAAAGTCTGAATTTAGAAGAGCAAATGTCAAGCCTTGCTGAGATGAGTGAATCACTTTCTTCCCTGAAAGAAATTATAGTAAAGCATAATGCATATAGTGTTGCTGAAAAAGATAAAGCTCAGGATGCTCTTGATATTTTATCCGTGTTTGCTGATAGAGAGCCACCAATTCGAATGAAATACAATCAAAAAGAAGTTAAGGCGTTTTGTGACATTTTAGATGAAATTGATGATGGTTGGGATTATGAGGGTACTAGTGCAGATGGCGGAGAAATTACTTCAGAAAAATTTGACATATTAAAAGGAAAAATATTGCATATTATTGAAGTAGAGCCATCAGCTGATGATTTGAAAGTTTTACCAGATGAAATTTCATATTTAGATAGATTATTTCCTAGTGATGTTGGTGGGTGGCGTGAAGAATTAAGTAACAGTCTTAATTTGAAAGCAGCAGGTGTCAATATTTTAAGAAATAAAGTTAATACAGAAGCAGGAATGAATGATGCAAACATACTAAGTAACATAGAAAATAAAAAAAAGATAAAGCGACAAATAAACAAAATGAAGCAAAAGACCATTGATTTTTCCAGGCAGGTTGTACGTAACGAATGTGCTTTATATGAAGAGTTAAATGACATTCGAAAAATAATATCTATTTTAAATGCAGATGGAGATGTTTCACTATCAAAATCTCACATTAAAATTGTACAACCCCATATTCCTAAGTCGGCACGGCTCATGTTGGCTCCTGGTGACAAAATTGTAGGTGGAGATCTAGATATAATTAAAGGAAAGATGATAGATAGAGTCAATTCTATAGAAGATGCATTAGTGCACATCCATGATGATGTTCCTATGCATGTATATCATAAAGTGAAATATAGAGAGGCTAGTGATACCAAAAAACTGGATAAAGCTATATTAATGCTTGAAAATATTTTAGAGGAAAGTTCAGGGAAATTAGAAAATATAGTGAAGGGACCAGGTGATAAAAGAATTGAATATAAAATATTACCTATTAATACTTTACAAGCTAAGGGTAGTAAAAATAAAAAAAACGAGGATTGCCTCAAATGGTTGAGAGACAAAATCCTGAATACACAGAACTATCTGACACTTTGAAACATGTTTTACCAGATTGGAATAAACATGTTACCACACATAAAACTCGCGGTGACATACAAGAAATAACAGCAGAACAACTTGGAGAAATTTTAGCTCAAGTTAACTCTAAACGAGCGGTCATTACGTCAGGTCTTGATTCACTGAAAATAAATTATGAGAGTGCTCTATCTGAACTTGAAGAAAACATAGAGGTAGATATTGCAACATTGAAGAGACAAGAGCATGACTTGCATGCAGAGTTGCGCGTAATGGATAAATCCAAAAAAGTTGTAGCTAGTGAGTATATTACTAGTGGACTTGCTCCAAGCAATGTCGTTGCCTTACCATTTGCAACAGCAGATAAAGAGGGAATGGACATAGAGGCCATGTTAAGAGAAATGCATGTCCTTGCTAGCGATGGTGAATTTGATTTAGCAGTAAATAATTGTTCAGTAACTACAGGTTCTATATTAGAAGCTGGTGCTCCAGAGCGTTTAAAGACATTTATGCGACAAAGAGCACTTGGAGCAATAAGTAATCCTCAAATAGTTCACAGTGGGGCTCGTGAACTTCAGTCTCATATAGTAAATAAAGATTCAGTTTCATTTGTTGAGAGAGTATCAAACTCTAATAATAATCCATTTAAAATGCTTGATGACTATGTTGGTAAGCAAATGCATAATCTTATGGATAAAAAGCAAGCACCAGGAATAAAGAAAAAATCTGTTGCAATTTTAGTAGCGTTAGCATTGCCTATTGCTTTTGGAGTTAGTGTCCGTGCACTAGTTAATCCTGATTATAATATGAAGAGAGCTGCCAGTTGGATTAAATTTGTTAATTCAAAAGCAGGGAAAGGACATGGGTGGAGAGCACTTAAAGTTCTTAGTTATATTGCCGCTGGTATAGTTACAATAATAGCCGTAGTACCTTGGGTAATTCAAAGAACAATGATCAGTCCATTAGTTAGTTTATTTAGTGGGAAGAGCAAGCTATCAGTTAGTAAAGTTATTGTGAGACTTAGTAAAGAGGGAGTTGATGATGTTGATATAGTGGAAACAGAGAATAACAATAGACTAAAATCAAAAATGAAAGAAATTAAAGGCATGTTTCCAGATTTGAAATGAAAAAAATATATGATGGTGAGCATGATGCAATACCACATTTTTCTGCAGTACAGCAAAAAGTGGTTGATAAATATTTAGATAGACAAAGTCTAGAAAGAAGAAAAGAGGTTGATGAATTATTTAATAACATATTAAGTCGAGCTAACTTGATCAGTCCAGGAAAATTAGAAAGGCCAAAAAAAATAATAAAGCATGAAGGCAAATCAAGCTCTGCTCCAGCAGAAAAAGCTAAATCAATTAGTTCCAGTCACACTAACTCAGCTACAGCTACAGCTACAGCTACAGCTACAGCAGCAGCAGCAGCAGTAGCAGTAGATTTGACTATGAGATCTGAAGTGATATTGTACCTGGTATTAGAGCTGTATCTGCGGCGCGATCAGATGATCTTATAATTACTAGGCGATGGTGCAACACCAGGTATTGCTGAAAAAGTATTGTGTGAGCGAAATGAAATGACATTCCATGAGTCATAAGCTAATCCTGTTACAGATAGTATGATAAGTGAATTTCCCAAAAGAACTGATGATAAGATTGAAGATAAAATAGCAGCAACAGTAGCAATAATTGTAGAGAAATGACCAGACAAAGAGTTTAATTTAAAATCTTTGAAAGATACTTATTTTGATATTAAAAGCCCTGCTCATGTTGAGTTCATTACTAAGGTTTGTGAAAAACTAAAAGAGCAAGATTATACTATTAAAGCCGGTAAGCCTTTTGCTAAGTCTCTAAGGGAACAAGAAACAAATAATTCAGAAAAAGTATACACTAGCTGCATTAAGAGGCTTAGAACTATATTGGTTAGGTCTACTAAACATTCAATGGGGAATGGAGGATAAGCACGTATTGTGTGATAAAACCAAATTTAGTAAGTATTAGATAGTATTTGATACTTATAGGATCATAGCTGCTATGAAGAAATTATCGAATGGTCATACTATTCCTTTATTGTTTAATCAATAATTTTAATTAAACAACAAAGGAAAGTACTATCATATTATTTGTTAAGCTTACTTTTCAATAGTTCATTAACTTGGGCAGGATTTGCCTTACCTTTACTAACTTTCATAACTTGGCCAACAAAGAACCCAAAGAGCTTATCTTTTCCTGATTGATAATCAGCAAGTTGTCCTGGATTGTTGCTGATCACGTCATCAATAATTTTTTCAATAGCACCAGTATCAGTTACTTGTTTTAAGCCTTTATCTTCAATAACCTTATCAACATCGCAAGGCTTTCTCCAAATATCTTCGAAGATAGTTTTTGCAATTTTACCTGAAATTGTTTTATCAGCTATTCTAGCGACAAGTTTGCCAAGTTGTTGAGCAGGAATTGGACTTTCAGTAACAGAAAGATTTTCTTTATTTATGCTTGCAAGTAATTCGCCAGTTACCCAATTAGCAGATAATTTTGCTTCATGATTAGCATTTTTCACAACATCCTCATAATAATTAGCTAACTCTTTGGAGCTAGTGAGAACTTCAGCATCGTATTTACTTAAATTATAGTCTTTGATAAATCTATTGGTTTTTTGGGTTGGTAGTTCAGGCATAGATTTCTTAATAGTATTTATCATAGCTTCGGTAATTTCTAGTGGAAGTAAATCTGGATCAGGGAAATATCGATAATCATTGGCTTCTTCTTTTGCTCTCATCGAGCGAGTTTCATTTTTTACTGAGTCATATAGTCGAGTTTCTTGAACTATTTTGCCTCCAGATTCGATAACTGAAATTTGTCGTTTTACTTCGAAGTCGATAGCCTTTTCAACAAATTTAAATGAGTTAACATTTTTTATTTCAGCTCTAGTACCTAGTTCCTCTTGTCCTTGTGGGCGAACTGAAACGTTTGCATCACATCTAAAGGAGCCTTCTTGCATATTACCATCACAAATATCTAGGTATTTCACTAGTGAGTGTAGAGTTTTCAGGTAAGCAACTGCTTCGCTTGATGAGCGCATCTCTGGCTCTGAAACAATTTCAAGCAATGGTGTACCAGCTCTATTTAAATCAATACCGGATAAACCTTGAAAATCCTCATGCATAGATTTTCCAGCATCTTCTTCAAGGTGTGCTCTAGTGAGATTTATTCTTTTGTCTACATCACCTATAGTAATATCTAAATGGCCATGGATAACGACAGGTAGTTCAAATTGTGATATTTGGTATCCTTTTGGTAAGTCAGGGTAGAAATAATTTTTCCTTGCAAATACCGATTTAGGGGCAATATCTGCACCTACGGATAACCCAAATTTAATGGCCATATTTACCACTTCTTTATTTAATACTGGTAGTACTCCTGGGAAGCCTAAATCTATAATACAGGCTTGTGTATTAGGCTCTGCACCATAAGCTGTTGAGGCGCGTGAAAATATTTTTGATTCTGTTTTCAATTGGACATGAACTTCAAGACCAATAACTGTTTCCCATTTCATGATTTTACCTCTACTAAATAAGCTCTGGACATTGGTTATGCCAGGATGTGGCTAGCTGATATTGATGTGCAGCTTGTAATACTTTTGCTTCCTCAAAGTTCTTGCCAATGATATGTAATCCCATTGGCAATTTATTAATAAGTCCACATGGTACTGAGATGCCTGGAAGACCTGCAAGATTAGCACTACTGGTATACATATCATTTAAGTACATGCTAACAGGATCATCAGTTTTATCACCAATTTTAAATGCTGGTTCTGGTGTTGTAGGTCCGATGATAAGATCTACTTCAGTAAAAGCTTTCTTGAAGTCATCAGTAATTATTCGACGAACTTTTTGGGCTTTGAGATAATATGCATCATAATACCCAGCAGATAGTACATAAGTTCCAATCATAATTCTTTTTTTGACTTCTTCACCAAATCCTTCAGTTCTAGTTTTTATATATAGCTCTTGAAGGTCTTTAATATCTGGGTGTCGATATCCAAATTTAATACCATCGTATCTAGCAAGGTTTGAAGAGCACTCAGCCGGGGCAATAATATAATATACAGGAATCGACATATGCATATTAGGGAGGCTAATTCTTTTGATCTTTGCTCCCATATCTTCGAGGACTTTTACATTTTCTTCGATTAGTGCGGCGTTTTCTTCTGGCAAATCATCATTGAAAAATTCTTTTGGTAGACCGATCGTCAGACCTTTAATGCTGTCATGAATCTTTTCACTATACTTCGGTACTGGCGTGTTAAAACTAGTTGAATCTTTTTCGTCAAAACCGGACATATGTTCGAGTAACATAGCACAGTCTTCGGCGCTATGAGCTAAGACTCCAGCCTGATCTAAACTTGAAGCAAAAGCAATCATGCCAAATCTTGATACGCGACCATAACTAGGCTTTAATCCAGTGAGTCCACATAGTGAAGCAGGTTGTCGTACTGAGCCACCAGTATCGGTACCTGTAGAGCATGGTGCTATACGTGCAGCAACTGCCGCAGCAGAACCGCCAGATGATCCACCTGGTACTCTTTCTAAATCCCATGGATTTTTCACAGGTCCATAAAAACTAGTTTCATTACTTGATCCCATGGCAAACTCATCCATGTTAGTTTTACCTAACATAACCATACCGCTGTCTTTTAGTTTCTGAGTGACAGTTGATTCATAAGGAGAGATGAAATTGTCTAGCATTTTTGAACCACAGCTAGACTTTATACCAGTAGTGCAAAAAATATCTTTGTGAGCAATTGGTATACCAGTTAATGATGTAGAATTACCAGAGCTTCTGGTTTTATCTGCATTTTGAGCAGCTTCTAAAGCTAATTTGTCTGTAACTGTTATAAATGCATTTAATTTAGCATCGTGCGTGTTAATTCTATCAAGGAAATGCTTGGTTAACTCTACGCTAGAGATTTTACCTTTACTTAATGCTTTAGATAATTCAGCTATAGTTTGATTATGCATGCTGCACCTCTAGTTTTTAATGTGTTCCGAAAGTTTACTCAATAACCTGTGGGACCAGGTAAAGACCAGCTTCTTTATTATCAGGGTTAACTAGCTCTTGTAGTCGGTCACGCATATTTGGCTCTATAGCTTTATCTTCAGCAAGGAATGTTGAGTTATCGAATGAGTGAGCCATTGGACTGACGTTGTTTGTGTCAACACTTTCAATTTGAGTTACTAGCTTAATTATGTTGTTTAGGTCGCTAGCCAATTTTTTTCGTTTACCCTGCTGGTCGTTATCAGCTAAGGGCAGGTGTAACCTAGCAAGGTTAGCGGTTTTAGTAAGATCATCATCTGATAGGGACATCGCAACCTCGCATTTATAAGCATTAATTTTGAATGGCACATTACTTTAGCATATTTTATTAGCTAATTGTATTGCTAGAAGTCAAAGTGATTGGTAAAGTTTAGATAGTTAGAAATTTTAGGAAAAAGAAAACAATGTTTAAGTCACTGCGTGGTATCTTTTCAAACGATTTGTCTATTGACTTGGGTACGGCAAATACACTTATTTATGCTAGGAACCAGGGGGTGGTTTTAGATGAACCTTCTGTTGTTGCTATTCGCCAAGATAGAGGCTCTTCTCAAAAGAGAGTAGCTGCAGTTGGTTGGGAAGCTAAGCGAATGCTGGGAAGGACCCCAGGTAATATAACAGCAATCAGACCTCTAAAAGATGGGGTGATTGCTGACTTTCATGTAACAGAGAAAATGTTACAGCATTTTATTCACAAAGTTCATAAAAATAAGATCTTAAGACCAAGTCCCCGAGTGCTTGTTTGTGTTCCGTGTGGTTCAACTCAAGTAGAGAGACGTGCCATCCGTGAATCAGCTTTAGGTGCTGGGGCCAGAGAAGTATATTTAATAGAGGAGCCTATGGCTGCTGCAATGGGGGCTGGTATGCCTGTAGAACAGGCAAGTGGCTCTATGGTTATAGATATCGGTGGTGGTACTACGGAGGTAGCTATAATTTCTTTAAGTGGTGTAGTATATGCCGCATCCGCTAGAGTTGGTGGTGATCGATTTGATGAAAGTATTGTCAGTTATGTACGTAGAAATTATGGCAGCTTAATTGGTGAGTCAACGGCAGAAAGAATCAAGCAAGAGATAGGCACTGCATATCCTGGTGCTGAAGTGCGTGAAATTGAAGTAAGGGGTAGAAACCTTGCTGAAGGTATACCACGTAGTTTTACCTTGAACAGTAATGAGATCTTAGAAGCATTACAAGAGCCATTATCAGGTATTGTTAGTGCAGTAAGGGCAGCTCTTGAACAAGCTCCACCTGAATTAGCCGCTGATATTGCTGAGCGTGGCTTAGTGTTAACTGGCGGTGGTGCGTTGTTAAGAGATATTGATAAGTTACTAATGGAAGAAACTGGATTGCCGGTTATAGTTGCAGACGATCCATTGACATGTGTTGCTCGTGGTGGTGGTAAGGCTCTAGAAATGATAGAGCAAATTGGCTCAGATATGCTCTGGACTGAATAATCAAGGAGGATCGATTATCACTAGACTTTTTGCGCAAGAACCTAATTATTTAGTTAGGTTCTTCTTTGCTATGATATTGGCGATTTCTTTGATGATTGCTGATGTTCACTATAGTGAGCGGATGAGTTCCTGGCACCAGTTGGGAGACAGATTAAATTTTTGGGTTCATAAAATTATATATAACCCAAAATTTTATATACAAGATGTTATAAGCAGTTTGTCTTCGATTGAAAAACTACAACGTGAAAATGGCAGGTTACGTCAAGAAAATCTGCGGTTCCAGGGTGAGTTATATAAGCTTGGTTCTTTGGAGATAGAAAATGAGCAGTTACGTCAGCTATTAAATTCAGCACCAAAAGAAAAAGATGATTTTATTGTTGCGAATATAGCGGCAGTTAATATTGAACCTTATCAGCGTCAATTGATTTTAGATAAAGGTTTAAGTGATTCAATAATCAAAGGGCAAGTTGTTACTGATGCTAGTGGGGTGGTGGGCTCAGTGATACAAACTACTACCGATGCCAGCAGAATATTACTGCTTACTGATGTTAACCATGCTATTCCTGTAGAATCACTACGCAGTGGAGTGCGCAGTATTTTAGTTGGGGCTAGTAATGATGACTTTGTTATGTTGCAACACTTGCCAAATACCACCGATATAAAAGAAGGTGATATATTCGTTACTTCAGGCATAGGCGGTAAATATCCTTTTGGGTATCCCGTTGCTAAAGTAACATATGTTGAGCAAGATCCTGCTAACCCATTCAGTATAGTGAAATTAAAGCCATTGGCTAATTTAGGAACAAACAGACAAGTATTAGTCTTAAGACGGCAAGGAACAGGCTCAAGTGTATGATAATAACAATTCAATAAAATATTTTTATAGTATAGCTTCGGTAACTATCACTTTTTTATTAGTTCACTTACAGCTAAATTTTTCAACTAACATTCAAATTAATTTTGTTTTACTTTCTGTTGTATATTGGGCCTTAGAAGAAAAAAAACCTATAATTGGTCCGATCTTCGCTTTTGTAATAGGATTGCTATTAGATTTAGTAACAGGGAAAATATTAGGAATGTCAGCTGGTATTTATGCCATTATTAGTTACATAGCAATTACATTAAGAATAAGTTTTTTTACTGGTAACGTTGTAAAAAGAATTGGTATTTTAGTGATGCTGTCTTTAAGTTATTTAATGATATCTTCATGGGAGTTGCATTTATTTTATCATGGAAATGTTGAGATAAGTTTTATTAAGAATGCATTTGCTAACTGTATGGTTTTCATTTTAGGATTTGCAATATTGGGAAAACTTGGCAATAGTTATTACAGCAGGACTATGCATGAGTGAAGAAGTATTAATAAATGTTACTCAATATGAAACTCGTGTTGCTATTGTTGAAAATGGAGTATTACAGGAAGTTCATGTAGAAAGAACTAATAAACTTGGTTTAGTGGGTAATATTTATAAAGGTAAGGTTGTTCGAGTTTTGCCAGGAATGCAGGCTGCATTCATAGATATTGGGTTGCCTAAAGCCGCTTTCCTACATACCGATGATATATATTCCTCAGATGATAATTTAAAGGATAGTAAAAGTATTGATTTAGCCAGTAAAATAAAAGAAAATCAAGAAATCATTGTCCAAGTTATTAAAGACCCAATATCTAATAAAGGAGCAAGGCTGACTACTCAGTTATCAGTATCATCACGAGCTCTAGTGTTTATGCCAAATTCAAAACATATTGGTGTATCTTTGAGAATAGAAGATGAAAATGAAAGACAGCGTTTAAAAGAATTATTATCACCTAATGAAAAAGAGTTAGAAGGTGGTTATATAATTAGAACTGCCGCTGAAGGATATAAGAGTTTTGAAGATAATATAGAGTATTTGAAGAGAACCTGGGAATCTATTAGTAAACGAATATCTAAAGCTAAATTTGGAGATCTGATTCATGAAGAACACAGTTTAGTTCATCGATCTTGCAGGGATTTCTTACGTCCTAGCACGGATAAAATACGTATAGATCAGCCTGAGTATGTACATGAAATCACAGATTTCATTTCTAAATATATCCCTAAATTTGCAGGGAGCATTGAATTTTATGATAGCATGCGACCGATTTTTGATTATTATGGCATTGAAGATGAAATAAACAGGGCTATTCAAAGTAAAATTCCATTGAAATCAGGTGGTTACTTAATATTTGACTTAACTGAAGCAATGACGGTTATTGATGTTAATACAGGTGCTTTTGTTGGCAGGAAAAATTTAGAGGAAACTATTTTTAAAACTAATTTAGAAGCTGCTGTTTCAATAGCAAGACAGCTGCGCCTTAGGAACATTGGTGGAATAATTATTGTTGACTTTATTGATATGTGTGAAGAAGAACATCAACGCCAAATTTTGCGAACTTTAGAAAAAGAAATTATTAAAGATTTAGTGAAAGTGAAAATTAGTGAGATTACATCATTAGGTTTAGTCCAAATAACTAGGAAAAGAACACGAGAGAGTCTTGAACATGTATTATGTGAAGAATGTAATGTTTGCTCTGGCCATGGAGTAGTAAAAACAGCAGAAACAGTTTGTTATGAGATTTTTAGAGAAATTATACGAGCAGATAAAACTTATGATTCTGGTGAGATACTAGTTATTGCTTCGGAAAAGGTTATTGAAAGGTTGATAGACGAAGAATCTAATTATTTAGCTGGAATTGAAGATATAACCAGTAAAACTGTCAAATTTCAAGTGGAGTCACTATATAAGCAGGAACAATATGATGTGGTGTCGTTATGAGAAAATATATATTACTTTTAATAATGACTTTCATTTTTGGGGTCGGTGGAACCTATAAATCTATTGGGACATTAGCAACACAAAATGATGGGTTAGTTAAAAAGGAGTTGGCTAAAACATTACCTGAAAATTTAACATACAAAAGACTCACTATAAAACCATCTTTCACAAAAGGCTTAAAAGCATCGTTCCAAGAAGTTGAGTATGTTAATGGTGATAATACAGTGTTTTTTGCTGGTATTGTTGAAGCTAAGGTCGCAATACTCAAAAGTCTACTACAAAGAACAGTTATTATTGATACCATTATGGTTCATGATGTTAATTTGAATGTTAGCAAGTTGGGTTCGCTCCAATCTAAATCATCAAGACCTTTATGTGATAAAATTTACTTTAATAATATTGTTCTAAAAGTTGGGGATATTACTACTCATCATCTTGAAAAAGCAATCGTGAAAAAATCGGCTATTAGTAAGGGCTATGATGTTACTATCGAACAAAGGCAACAGCTGCTTAGCACAACTATCAATTATAAGAAAAATAACATCTACTCATTTAAAGTTAAAACAAAGCATTTTGATGTAGATGATTGGTTAAATATTAGTAATGACCGTAAATTGCAACTTACTAATATGAGTGCAGATTTTGATATTAACATAGATAAACATGAAATAGTTAAAGCATTTGCAAAGAGCGATGTGAATATTGTTGATTTGGAAAATAATCAGTCTAATGGTCAGGTTGAGATAAATACAGATGATGGTGATAGTTTTAAAATTTTCATAAGTAGAATAACGTTAAATTTGCCTAAGTTATATAATGATAAATTGATCATTGAGAACATTAGGTTGACGACAGAAATAGTTACTGGTGGGATTGGTATAAAAAACTTATCTATTCAAATGGGAGGTGTTTCTTATCCTGTAATGAATGGAGAGTTAGTAGGTTCAATCCAAGATGGTTATATTGGAAGTCTGAGTTTTGATAATGATAAATTGTCATTTGAGACAGTTAAAAAATTAGTACCTGATAAATATTTACCTAAAGCAAAAAAATGGCTTGATGATTCATTATTGGATGGAGAAATTACTAGTAGTATTTTTAAATTCAATCAAAATGACTATAAGTGGGATGCAAATATTAATAGCATTAAAATTGATTATGATGATGAGTGGCCGCAAATAACTAATGCTAGTGGGAAATTATGCTTAACTAATGATGATGTTGAAATCGAGTTTAAGAAAGGTGTAATCTACAACACAAAAGTAAATAATCTAAATGCACGTATTGAATTTAAAGATGACTACAATTTATCAATTCAATCTCAGCTAGAGTCAGATCTGAGGAACACATTTTCCTTTCTAGAATCTAGTCCTTTGGATGTAAAATTAAGTGAAGTAATAACAGTCGCTACTACAACCGGTGATAGCATTATTAATTTGAAATTAGATATCCCTCTTGAGGGTGATAGTTCAGTTGTCACTACCGGTGATGTGATTATAAGTAATGCAAGTTTTGATATTGGAGCAGAAGATAAATTTGATATTGAAAAATTAAATACTAAAATTAGTTTTGAACAAAATAAAGTTTTTGCTTCTGATATGGCCTTTACTATAGATGGACAAGAAGCAAAAGGGACGCTGTTTTCAGGCAAGAATAAAAAAGAAGTCAGCATTTATATACAATCTATTTTAACAGTAAATATGTTGAACAAAATAAGTCCAAATATTTCTCAATTATCTGTATCTGGTAAAGCAGATTTTAATTTGGATATAATTTTAAATGCTGATGATGATGAAAATACAAAAAAATATATATTTAACTCTAATCTTGTTGGTTCAAGCTTTGTAATGGATGGACTCTATAAGAAAAATATAAAAGAGTCTTTAGTAACCAAGATCGTATATATTGCAACACCAATGCAGGAAATATTTGAGGTGAATATAGATTCACTTCTGAATGCCAAGTTGAAATATACACATAATAAGTGGAGTGGCCATGTTGATTTTGGTGAAAATGCTATGGCAGATAATAGTGATGGAAAACATTTGTTTATTAGTGGAGATTTGAATTCTTATACGATTAATAATAATGCAAAAATAAATATTAGCAATATTCAGCCACTGAAATTGTATCTTAAAATAAAAAAATTAAATATTTCAGATGTTGCTTTTGATGATGTATGGGTCCTTTATTCTATGGATGAAGAACCTAGAATGATTTCACTGGATGGGAGTAATGTTTCTGGTGAAATTTATTGGGATGATGATGACTATATAAAACTAAAATTAACTAAGCTTCAAATAGGAAAGTCAAAAAATAAGGAAGAGGTTCGCAAAAAATTCATTAATGATAAGGTCTCACATATTTCAGGCATAGAATTTAGCTGTGATAATTTTACATATGATCATGTTAATCTAGGGAAACTGCGTATTGATGCTATCTATAAAGGTAAAGGATTTGATGTAACTATACTTTTACAACATAAGAATGGAGCTGTTCAAATGAATGGGCATTGGTTGAATCCTGGAATGCCTGAGCAAACTGCAGAGATAAGTGGAAATTGGAATATTGCCGACTTTGGAAATTTAGTAGAAGTATTAGGCTTAAATAGTGATTTCTCCGGTGGTATAGGATATGTTTCTACATCGTTGAATTGGCCAGATGCAATTTTCAAATTTGATAAAGAGAATGTAAATGGCGATTTAAATTTGCAATTAGAGAATGGTAGGATCACTGCAGTTGATCCTGGTTTTGGTAAGATATTAGGCTTGCTGAGTCTTGATCAAATTACTAGACGGCTAAAATTAGATTTCTCTGACGTTCTTAATAAAGGTCTTGCTTACGATAAATTAGTAATGAAAAGTAAGATTTCACAAGGTGTCATGCATGTTGAAGATTTAACAATTAATAGTCCGTCAGCTAATATTTTCATTAAAGGTGAAGTGCATATTCAGAAGCAAACCTTGAAAATGGTTATGGAAATATCTCCAAAGGTAACTGATACTTTACCTGTAGCAGCTGCAGTTGCAGCTGGTAGCCCGGTGGTTGGAGCAGCTATCTGGGTCGTTGATAAAGTTGTAACTAGTAAAGATAAAAATAACAAAAGTAATCAATATAGATATTGGATAAATGGAACTTTATCAAATCCTAAAATTACAAAAGCAGAAAAAATGGTTGATCATTAAAAAATAAATTTAAGCTAGTAAATAATACTATTGAGCTTAAAAGTTGTACTCCGTATAAATGTATAGAATAATTTATATGGAGCTCCAAGTGTATAGGTGTTATTTCACAAAAATACTAATATATCTGGTCATATGTACTCACTACTCAGCTATAGCTGATAATAACTTATATCTAGGGTTGGATTTTGGTTCTAGAAAAATTGATTATACATCTGGTTATGGCAAAGGATTATTAGATGGTTTATTATCACAAGCTCAGATTAATATTGGCTGGGCTTTCAATGATAGTGTTGCTATAGATTTAGGAATTTATAAATCTCTAACAAATAGAGAATTAAGAGCTTGGGGACTAGAATATAATCTAGGAATTGAAGATCCAACTCCAACTAGTACTGAATATTTTCAAATAGACTCTAAAGTTTATGGCTTTGCTTTTAGTCTTCAAGGTATATACCCGATAATTGGTCAATATGGTGTTAATTTACTTGGTCAAATAGGAATGACATATTTAAAATTAACAACACAAATGACTCTTACATCTATTGAGACTGTACTAGGTAGAGCTCCAATATTAAATATATACCATCAAGAGTTTGATGCTTATTTTAGTAAAAAAACACTCTTTCCACATTTAGCTATTGGCCTAAAAATAGATTTAATTGAGAGTTGTTCGGTAAAGGCTATTGTTAAGTGGGAGAGAACGTCAGCTTTCTCTATGGACTATCAAACCACAGATTATAATTATACAGTTAGGTTGAAAAATACGATTGTGCCAATGATTGGTCTGGTTTATACAATATAAATAGTACAGAGTCGATAACCTATATCCACAATGCTACTGTTGATTATTGTTATATAATTTATAGATGTAGGTAGTAATTTTGCCTCCTGGTTGTTGGTTGGATAACTAATGGATTGTTACGACTATTTTAGTTATAATAATTGTCAGCGTAATAATATTAGAAAGAGCATGATAAAAAACACAAAGAAATTCGGCGAATATGTACAATTTTTACGTGAGAACATTGGTAATTTGGTAGAATATCGAGAAATGACTGGTTCTTCAGAGCCCGGTCTTGTCAAAGTTAAAACTGACCTTTTTGATGAAGACCCATTTGTTGTTTTCGGAGCAACTCTTTTAGCTACAGCAGCCTTTTCTGATAAAACTCTTTATCACTAAAATCACTTATTTTTTGAGCGAGCAAATGAGCAGGGTGAAGTCTTCGAGCTTTCGGTGAATGTAGAAGCAATACCCTCAGCAATTGTTGAAATACCTCCAGTGATGACCCCAGTTATTATGCTTGTTGCCTCTTGAGCAAGTCCTGCAGCATTTATTGTGATTTTAGGGACGTTAATTGTACCTGAGATTTTTATTAGTTTAGCAAAGCTGAGAAACTTTAGATCAGCAGATCTTGATGCCGGTGCAATAGAGATATTGATGGCCTTATTATTGAGGTTAATAGTGCCACTACCAGTGATATCAACATCATCAGTACGCAGACCAATGCCCTTATCACTAATTAAGATTCCATTTTCAGATTTGAAATTAAAAACTGCACATTCAAGATTGGTAACAGTTTCATTTTTAACAAAGGGTATTAGTTGTGTGATACTGCCACCTAGGAGATTGATAGAACTTGGTATTTTTGCATTATTAATATCAATAAGTAATGTACCGTTAAGGTTGTTTATAGCACTTTTCAGAGTATCACCTTGAGTGTTAGTTGTAGAAGAAACATCTACATAACCATTTTCAATGTGTAAATCATTTTTACTTACAGAAGATAATTTTTCTAAATTAATTTTAGTTACAGATAAATGGATTTCAGTTAGGTATGGTGGTTTGCTTTTAACTGTAATGGTTTTGGATAGTGAACCATTCGCAAAATCTTTAGAGTTCAATTGTATTTTTAGATTGCCACTTTGATCCGAGCTGGTATCTAGCTCAATATCATTAACTGTTAAATCACCCAGTACAAACTTTTTGATTGATATCTTTATATCTACAAGAGTGTTTTGTAGTAAGTCCCAAGGTAACTTTACATCATTTGTTTTTTTATATTTATCTTTTTTCACTGACTCGCTAGAAGAAAAGTCACTGATATTTAACATTGGTATTTCTAATTTTGAGTATATCGAATATTTTTCATTGTTCTTGTTTACCTTAAATTCACCTTTTAATTTTGAAGTTTTATAAAGTACTGATAAATTATTGATGTAAACATCGTTAGGAGTGAATACAGTATCTGCATCAATGTAGAATGGAACGTGATTTAATGAACCTTGTAATGACAGTTTGGAATTTACAAAAGTGCCTGAATATTTGGCATAATCAAATTGAATGATATTGTTTTTATTATTAATTTTTTTGTGCATGGATACATCTTTTAAAACAAATTCTTTAATCCATTTATCTAAGTCTAAAAGTGAACCTTTTTCTAAATTTTTGGAAGCCTTGCCTTTAGGCAGTTTATCAAAAGCATCTAGGTAGATATTTGAATTTGATATACTTAGAAAATTTATGTTGTAATCTCTGAAAATAATACCAGCAATAGATGGATCGACATTAATATGTTCCGCCTTGATAATAAGTGAAGACTTATTATTTGCAACATGACTAAGCTCTAAGTCATTAATATGGATCCTTGGTAGTATAGGGAAGCTTAGTTTTATCCAAACATTTGCGGACGTTTCAATATGGAGATGCTTTTCTGCCAGGATACTATTGATTTTGGGTAAAAACGTACTTATGGGAATACCAAGAAACAGTAGTTCTATATATATTAGGAAGCAGGCCGTTAGGAGAAATGTTTTTAGTGTTTTCATTATATTCTCTCCATAAACCTCCCTTTCAGTATAGCATCACACTTGCAAGCTGATGTGTACCTATCATATGATATTCGACAAGTTAACAGTTAGACAGAGGATTATAATGAGTGTTTTAGTTGGTCAGAAAGCTCCAGATTTTACAGCTGCAGCAGTTTTAGCAAATGGTGATATTACAAATGAATTTAACTTACATAAATATTTAAATGGTAAGTATGGGGTTATGTTTTTTTATCCTTTAGATTTTACATTTGTATGTCCTTCTGAGCTAATCGCCTTTGATCATAGAATTGAAGAGTTCAAAAAGCGTAATACCGAGGTAATTGGAGTATCAATTGACTCTCAATTTACTCATAACGCATGGCGTAACACTTCAGTTGATAAAGGTGGTATTGGTCCTGTTGGTTATCCATTAGTAGCGGATGTAAGCCATAGTATTTGCCAAGCCTATGGTGTTGAACATCCTGATGCACGAGTAGCTTTTAGAGGGACGTTCCTAATTGATAAAGAAGGTATGGTTAAAGTTCAACATGTAAATGATTTACCTCTTGGACGTAATATTGATGAGATGCTACGTCTTGTTGATGCCTTGCAGTTTCATGAGGAAAACGGTGATGTATGCCCTGCAGGTTGGAAGCAAGGTGATGCTGGAATGAAACCAAATAGCGAAGGTGTTGCATCGTATCTTGAGAGCAATGCTGGAAAATTATAAAAAATAAATAGTATTATCTGGTTATTTATAATTTTGAAAATTACAGATGATATTTCTATAAGCCGTAATTATTTTAATTACGGCTTATAGATTAATATTAAATATTGTCGATCATTATAACAATTATGTTGTAATTTACCTGCATTATACAAACTAATATTATTTATCCTTAAGTCATGCTAATATTGTGATAACTATCAAATGTGTTATGGATAACACTTAGCAGTGCTTAAGGAGTATGCATGCCCACTATTGAGTCATTACGTAAATCACCCTTATTCCAAGTTTTAGCTGCACCAGTACACAAGTCAGTTCAAGATTTACACAATGTGTTTTCAACACATACCGATGTTGGTCAAAGTTTGACGCGGTTATTTTTCACTATTGGTTTCTTTGCATTGGGCTTGTGCATGGCATACCTATGGTTTCCTGGCATGGCAACAACGGTTGAATCATTTTGGATTGCTGTAAATATGCCTACTTATACTATTCAAGCATTAACTGCTTATACTTCAGGTTGGCTTGTTAGTTATCCAGGTGGGGAGATTGCTGCTCAGGGTTTAAGGGTTTCTAATTATTGCAGATTTGGTGACTATGACTATTTTTTATGTGAAAGTGAAAAAAAGACAATTGCTGAAAAAATATGTAAATTAGACCATCTAGAACAAAGTGATGTAAATTCGCAGAGAATAATGGACGAAATCCAAGATGTTGTAGATTTTTGTGTTGAAAAAATCAGATCATCTGATGAAGCAGTTAGAGATATGGCTGATGTGTATAAACGTATATTTCATGAATTACGAAAAGGTAATTTAGCAAAATATTATGAACACAAGACAATGATGTTAGCACAATCAGAGAAAATGGCAGAAGCTGCTCGGGCAGGTAAAAAAAGGGCAGAAAGGATCCAACGCAGGATTAATGCTATAGAGCAGGGATTAGATTATGACAGTAGTGCAGAATCTGACAATGATGAAATTGAAAATATAGAAGACAACTCTCCGATGGAGATTACTGCAGGATCTAGAAGTTTAGAACCACTAGCTATGATTGAAAGTAATATTCTTTCTGAGATAAAGCGTTTACAAGTTACTGTAGATAGCTCACAAGCATTATCATCGGGTGCCTTGAATTTAAGAGCTCATTTTGATGAGCAAAGCGCAACCGTTAGTAAAGTTAATATTCTGTCAAAACAAAAAGATATGTGGTCCGAGCACTTATCTGTACTAATACACAAAGAAGAGATTTTGCAAAGTAGTCTAATTGAAATACGAGCCAGATTAAATATATCTACTAAAAGATTAAGTTACCTTCAAGAGAATCCTGTTGAAGAAGGCGATAGGGTTACAACTTATAGACGAATATTAGACGAGGCTTTACGCGATGAAAAAGAACAAAAAATACAAACAGAGAAGATCGCAACTTTGACTCATGAGTTGGAAGTTGTTAAAAGAGAAATAGCTGAAGATGTGGATAGAATTGATGTCTTAAAAAAAGAAATTTCAGGTAGAGAAGTTGAGATTGATCAGATAATGAGCTCTCAAGTAGAAGAAAAATACAAAGTAGCTGATAGTTTAGCAACTAAAGCGGAAGAGATAAATGTTATTGAAATTATCGAGCTAGAAATTGAACTTGAAAATAGTAAAACAGAAATATTATTTTTTTCAAAAAAACTTAAAGAACTTAGAGTCATGTTAAATAGGCCTGATGATTATGATGTTGAAACAGCAAGAAGAGATGATGTTGAAATAGCAAGTATAGATGATGTTGAAATAGCAAGAAGAGATGATGATTTTATAGCTCCTGATAAGGGTATTGAACTGTATAGAATGCCTAGTCATTTAGAGGCTGATGATGAAGAGAAAAAAAGGCTTCTGAAACAGAAGATACGAAAAGAAATTAGTGAGTTAGAAGTTAAGTTATTAGAGTTGGAAAATAAACATCGAGTGTTAGAATTAAAAGGGCGAGAGTATAGGCAGAACAGAGAAGGTTCATTAATTGAGTGTTTGAAATTGAACAAAGAAATTATGTATTTGAGTATTGGTGTGCATCATTTAAGAGTAGAAGCTAGTACTTTGGTAGAGCATAGTACTAGAAGAATGGATAGAAGTTTAGAGCGGACTATCGGTCCGACATCATCTCCCCGTAGCTTAAGTGTAGAAGCAAGCTCTGGGTCTAGTTCAAGATCAAGGGTGCGTAGTAAAAGAGTTAAATCAATAAGTACGACACCATATTATACTCAGTATATGCAAAGACAGGGGTCAGGAGCCGAGACCTTAGTTATGAGTAATGCCTCTGTTATGGCTCCTAATGAAAGAACTGCAGCAATTAAGGCACTTCAAAAAGAAAAAAGAAAGGTAGAGAAACACTATAAACAAGCAGATAAAGTGATGAGATCAATTCACTATTGATGAGACAACTAGGCATATTAATACATATGACACTTATTGACCTATCGTCAAGTAATGTTATATTATCCAGCTATAATTAATATTAAAGCTAATGAGAGGTATAAATGTCTGGTTTGAAAGAAAAAATTGATCATATATTCAATTGTGATGTTAGTAGTGAAGAAAAAATAGCCATGGTAGTTGGCGAACTAACGTTTGCTAGGATCATACCAGTACCACAAGCCCAAGGAATCATTGGCCAAATTAAAAATGATTTTTCACGTACAGCAAAAGCAAAATTTGCTCCTAATTATTATAGAAAATTTGCTACGATGGCTGAGCAAGCGATAGTAAATTTACAACTTAATATTGATGTCTTAAATTTTCAAGTTCGCTTAGACGTATCTCTATTGAATAGACGTTCTTTGATTATTGTTGATGAAAATACAGATCTGATAGATTTATTCATGGCAGAGTATAAAGACTATATGCTAACCCAAGGTTATAGGTTTAGTGATATAGATCATAATGCACGTAGTGTTTATATTGAATCAGGTTTAGAAGTTTGCTCAAAAAATATTTTCAATACTGGACTTGCTTTGCAGTTGATCCATGACACTTTGAATACAACATTGGGCTTACCTATGGTTCGGTTAACAATGGAGCAAACATCAGCAGTATTGAAATTTGTTAATGATAATTCGTTTGCTAAGACTTGCAAACCACTAGCATTGCTGCCTCATCCAGAGCATTTATGTGATATAAGCTCTACAAGTGGGAGCACAAATTACTTAGAGATGCTTTCATACCATGGGGCTATGTTAAATAGTGCTTTCCCAGGGCAAAGTGAAATGCTTACTTTAGGTAAATTTGCTGAAACAAGATTAACATTGGAATCATTACTATCTAGAGCATCTAGTTCGGAGGCCTTAGTAAGTACAACTGGTAATAGTCAACGTGTAAGTATAAATGTTAGTGCCAGATTAAATAATGGTCAGATTTGTAGCTGGACTCAACTATTATCCGGTGCAATGAGCATGGAGCAATTGGTTAACAAAGCATTTGATGGATTGGCTGCATTTGCCCAATCATTACGTATATCAGGGATTAGAGAGCTTGTAGAGCCAAGTTTTCGTGTGTCTTATATGAATGGACATCGTGCTCATGTTAGATCTATTCCATTGCAAGAAATGCGAAACTTATACAGTACACCATTGTATGAACGAATAATTACCCAGGGTTTTGTAGCTGCAGGCTCACAAGAAAAATCAGCACTGAAGAGAACCGTATCTGGGATGCTATCTGTTGATAGCAGCCATGCAGTAAAGAGAACTATTAGCCCTCCAGTTGATTTCGATGCCGAGCAAAAAGATTTGTGGATGCATAGACATACTAGACGCGCAAGAGGCTTCAGCTCTGAATTTGATGCTTGTGCACAAGGATTTAATTTTAGTTCTATGGCGATGAATATGGGAGCAGATTCGACACATAATGCTGCTTTAGGTGCAGATATGAGTGATGAGGTTAGTGAGGAAAGTACATTGTCAGGCAGCATGCCGGTAAGATTCAAACCAAAATTATAATAACACTATAGAAAATAATAATAATAAAAATTAAGAGTTTAAAGATGAGAGATGATATAGAAATAATTCGCGATTTATGTGAGATAGATGAGATCTCACATGCGGATAAAGTTGGCATCATTCTCGATACCTTGATATTTGAAGAAGTACCTAGCCTTGCAAATATCGGTGAAAGGCTACGTAATTTGTCGAGTATAAAGAAAATTATATCCTCTGTTTTTACTGGAGAAGAATTAGAAGACATAAATCGAGGCTTGGCAATGATTAGTCAAGTTCTATTTTTATGTGAAAATTTGGCTAGAGCTAACCGTGAAAAATGCAGGCCATCGACTAAGCGCCCTATAATAGTGATGAATCACCATAATTCTATAGCTCACTATGAGATTCTTAGACATAAAATATTTGGCGTAAATGGCTATAACAATTTAGTTGTTGAAATGTCGCCATGTAATAAAACTGGTGTTGAAAATGTTTTATCTGCTGATAAAATCAATCCTATATCTAGTCTGAATATTTATAATAAAAAATTAGGTGGCTTGTCTAATAATGCATATCGACCAGTGTATGAGCTGCTTCGTGGCAATCCTGAATTTTTATATCATGGGCTAACTCAACAAGCAGCGCATAAGAGAAAAGATTGTGTAGTATCTGGCAAAGATGGTTTAGCTGGTCTTGCTAATACATATTTAATGTCTGCTTTTCTTCATTCATATTCTATATTTGAAGGTATGCATAGTGTAAATGAGGAAGAATTATATTCATCAATAACACAATTAAAGCCGTTATATCATCAATGGCTTAGACGAGGATCTAGAATATATTTATCTGATATTCGTGATAATGATTATCAGTACAAACACGAAAAAAAGAATGTTATTTATAAGCAGCTACGAGATATGGCATTTACTTTATCATTGGCCTTGAATAGCATTGATAATACTAATATTTTCGATGGGCAAAGATTAATATTTCATGATTATACAAAGAATTTAAAGTCGAACAACTCTGGAGCTATTTTAGTAGTTGGTGCAGCACATACACCTGGGATATTACGGTTATATAAAAAATTATTTCCCTCGATGCCACAGCCTATAGCTGTCTATCCCAGGGGAGAGAGTGTGAGTCTTGATTCTGATTATATTTATGCAAGCTCTCTTCACATAAATAAAGGACTATGGCAAACTGCTGATGTCGAAATGAAGCCGTTTTCAGAACAATATTTACCTATAGATGTGTTATGTGATCAGGCAAAATATCTTGGCATTTCAGTACTTAATCAAGTTATGCAATTTCCAGATGCAGAGTTGAATTTGAGTATGTTTAAATTTAACTCTGCATTAAGTTCTCGTGTCAGGCAGTTGCCTACAAATTTAAGATTTGATTTTGTCTATAGGGAGCATCGTTATCAGCAGACAGTTCTTGCTGAAAAATATGTTTATGATCGTAAATCAGTTATAAAAGCTATGTTTGAGGGGTTACATAATTTAGCTGTTCAAAATAGAGCCTTGGCCGATGGTGATGTATGTATGGTAAGAATTTCAGAGGGAGGTAATCTGATCGCAATATCAGATTTAACAAGACCTCTTGCTGCCTTAAGAAATCGCTTATCTGAGGTCCCAAGAAGTATAGTAGATACTACAGAGTCTACTACAAAATCTATGATGTTAAGATTGAGAAAATCTACATCATTAGATTTCCGAGTTATACATTTTGGTGCGTTAAATAATAAGCAGATTGTTTATGCCCCGTGTGATTATCATACCCCTACAAAAAGCTATAGACTTTAATCGAAAAAAATAATACGGTTTCTTTTTTCTTTTGCTTTCTTTTGCTTTATTTTCTTTATTTTCTAATGCTAGATTTACATTTTTAATAACATCAGTAAATAATCCTGGACATTGTTCTCAAGTTATCTTTGTGTGAACGTTGGATGTATTTTCGGGTAGCTGTTCATTTATTTCGTGAGCTTCC
>JABJGS010000049.1 GCA_018703155.1 Francisellaceae bacterium
GTAGCATCTAGTGTTGCTAATAATGTTGCAGGTGTTGGAAGTGGTAGTTTATTTAGCACTGCCGCTTCAGTATCAAACTCATCATCAGCATCGAGGGTAAGTGATATTAATATTGGTAGTGTTGCTGGTGCACAAAGTGCAATAAGTGTATTAGATGAAGCTCTACAAGCTATTTCAACAATTCGTTCTGGCTTGGGTGCATTGCAAGCTAGGTTTGAAACTACTACTAGAAGTATTGCAAACTCGATAGAGAATCTATCTGCGGCTAGATCGCGAATATTAGATGCTGATTTTGCAGTTGAGACATCTGATTTAACAAAGAATCAGATCCTACAACAAGCTGGAACATCTATATTGTCGCAAGCTAACCAAATACCACAAAATGTTCTTGCCTTACTTGGGTAATAAAAAGAGCATTACAAAAAATAGTAAAGGGGATAGGTCCCCTTTACTTATTTAAAGATAAAGATAAAGATAAAGATAACGATAACGATGGAAAACCAAAATAATGGCATGTAAATTGCTACTTATAACAAAATAGAGGAATGTCTCCATGGGTGTTTTAGGTACATTAAAATCATCAGTAGGTTTGGGATCAGGTATTGAGATTCAAAGCCTGGTTGATCAATTGGTTGATTTGGAGGGAAAGTATGTCACTGAAAATTTGGATAAAGATGAGCTTTCAGTGCAGGCAAAAATTACCGCCTTTGGTAATTTGAAAGGAGCACTATCTGATTTTAAAGATTCTGTTAATGCAATTAGAACAGCAAGTACCTTTGAGGAACACTCTACTAGTGTTTCCAATGATCCTACATCCGATGCAGCCACCACATACTTTACTGCATCATCAACAAGTTCTGCTGTTCCTGCTAGTTATACGGTTGAAGTTGAACAAATTGCAAAAGCACATAAGATGTCTAAAGATTTCACTACCTCATCTCAAGTCGTTGGTACCGGCACGTTAAGGATTGTTGTTGGCCAAGGTCAGTCAGTATCAACAACCGTTGATTACACGATAAATAGTGAAAACAATAGTGTGGATGGTATAAAAAATCTTATCAATAGCACCACAAATCAGACTGGAATTGTAGCCTCAACTATTGTTAGTGATGCTGGGGTGAAACTTATTATTTCCGCGAAAGAAACAGGAGTTAAAAATACGTTGGGAATATCGGTGCTTTCGGATAGTGATAGCAATTTAACAGATGATTCTGGACTTTCACAGTTAACTACGGCCAATATGACAGAAGTTAGTGCAGCTTTAGATTCCAATATAAGAATTGATGGGCAATTAATAACTTCGGCAAAATCTATACTAGTTGACGTGATTGATGGTATAACTCTAGATCTTAAAAAAGCAGAAGATGGCAAAATACATGATTTGAAAATAAATGTAGATCAAAGTAAGATAAAAGATAAAGTTAAAAACTATGTTGAAAAATATAATGATGTCATGAATCTTATAAAAGAATTAACAACAACAAATTCAACACATCCAGAACTTGCTGGAGATTTGGTTAATGATGCAAATATGCGTACTATAGATTCTAGATTGCGACGAACGTTAACAACATCTAAAAGTACTCCATCGGGACTTAATACTCTGGCAAATATAGGGATAACCACCAATATTAAAACTGGAGAGCTATTGTTTGATGATGATAAATATTCCAAAGCAACCAACTCAAATGTTTCAGATTTGGTTATGATGTTTACTGGGGTAAATGGAGTCGCATCACTTCAGTATGATGAGCTTGATGCTTTTTTAAACTCTGATGGTGTGGTCAGCAAGGCAAGTGATAAGCTGAATGCGCAGTTAAAGGAAATAACTGTAGAAAAAGCAGAACATATACTAAAACTAGAGAAGAAAAGAATTTTTTTAACATTGAAGTTTGCAAGTTTAGATGGATTGTTGGGACAGTTGCAGTCATTAAGCAATTTTGTATCCACTCAGTTCGCTTCATCGGTTGAACCATTGTCGTTTAAAAAATAGGATACTCTATGAGTAAGAATGCAATTGATAGTTATGCCTCAATAAAAAAGCAAAATCTAAAAGAGGATAAAAGTACATATGAAATTGTTTCATTGCTTTTGCAGGGCTTGGAGGACAAGTTAACTACTGCTGTGTTTTGCATTAAAACTAATAATATTGCAAGGAAAGGTGAGGCAATAGGTGTTGCTGTCAGTTTGCTGGAAGCATTGAAAATGTCCTTAAATAAAGAGGTAGGTGGTGAGATTGCAGAGAACTTGGAATTGCTATATGATTTTTCTATTAGAGAGTTAACTGATGCCAATATCGATAACTCGGTTGAGAAAGTGGAAAATGTCTTGAAAGTTATAGGTAATATAAAATCTGGTTGGGATGGAATAGAGTCACAAGTTAAAAAGTAAATGGAGAATACCATGGATGGTGAAGTAGCTAATAAACAGGCACAATTGCTATTAAAACAAATGCATTTTGATTATCAAGAAATAGCAAAAACATTATCAGAAATAACTAGCGAAGAAATAAATAAAATAACATTACAAATAAGTCAGCAGCTACGTCAAATTAAGGCTTTGACCTCAATTGAGGGGGTTACGCTAGAGCAAACAACATTACAAGAGCTCATGGATAAAAACACTGAGATTATGTCACAAGTAGTAAATGAAAAGGAAAGTATTCTAAAGCATATTAGGCAAATGGATGATGCAAAAAAATATGAATAAAAATATTTTTTCAGCAAAGGCAATTGAAGGTGTTAAAATTTTCAACTTGCCAACACATTCAGATGAGCGTGGTGAGCTGTATGAGTTATGGGTAGGGGAAAATCATTTTGCTACTGAGTCATTCGTGCAGGATAATATCGTGAAGTGTAAGGTGAATGTTTTAAGGGGAATGCATTATCAAAAAAACAACCCATACTCACAAATAATAACACTGATTTCTGGGAAGATATTTGATGTTCTACTTGATTTAAGACCTGGGTCACCAACATTCAAACAATCTACTGCATATATTCTTGATGGTTCAAAAAACATACAACTCTACATGCCAAGTGGCATTGCACATGGCTATGTTAGTCTGACAGACAATGTTATTATTTCATATAAATGCAATGAGAAATATCAACCAACTGATGAAGTGGGCGTTTTATGGAGCAGTATTCCCGAAATTAAATGGCCTGTTAATGAGAAAACAAAAATAAAAAATAGGGACCAAAATTTTAAAAAATTAAATGACTTGGTTGACAATGATTTACCAAAGGTAATAGATACCAATAAAGGGGATATTCTCTATGGCTGCTAATGAACTTAATCTGGAATTGCCATTTAAGATTCGAGATATTTTAAAAGAAATTGAAAGTGGAAATAATGAGCATGCAGAATATTTACTGAAGGATTTGAAGAAACGAAACCCTCATTCAGTCGTAGTTCTTGAAGCTGAGGCAAGCATTCTTTTTAGACAGGGTGAATATGATAAAGCTAGAGATATTGGAAATAAAGTTCTGGCTATGGATGAAAAAAGGCCCATGATGTGCATGCTGCTTGGGGATATAGAGATAAGAGAAAAAAGACATAGGGAAGCCATAGATTTTTACTCAAAAGCTTTGTCATTAAATTCACTTCTAACAGCAGCAAGAATTAAAGTGGCGGACATATATTTTTCGTTAGGAGAATATGGTTTGGCCAAAGACAATTATTTATTATCGAGTAGCTTGTCTTCTGAAACTCTTAATAAAATAGGGCTGATAAATGTTGCTGAACTTAAAATGTTTGACGCAATTGTTTGTTTTTCAGAAGCTGAACTATATTCAGATGGGAATACTTCATATTCAGCAAATTTGGCTATGGCATATTTTGAGAATAGAGAATATGACAAATCAAAGGAAACCTATGAGCGCGCTCTAAACTCTAATTTGGAAGTAAGTTTAGAGTTCCGTCGAGGGTATGTAAATGTGCTTCTTGAGCTTGGCGAGCTGGATAAAGCTGGTGAAGTTGTACGGAAATTAGATGATAATTTGAGTTGGGTCAGACATTTGCAAGGATTGTTATATCATAAAATGGGCGAGTATACATTAGCCCTAGATTGTTTCAATGAATTATTAGATAGTGATAAATTCTTACATGAATCTTGCTTATGTAAGGGTTTGGTTTTGAAAGATATTGGTGAGCTATATAGTGCACTAGAAGTTTTTGATGAAATAATAAGTAAATATAGGGATGGCTGTAGTGTCAAAAAAAGCATTGTTAAGATGGCACTTAAAACATCCGGAGATATTTTTTCTAAATTGGGGCAGAGTGATCAAGCTGCAAAATGTAATGATGTTATATCGAAAATATAAAGTTGGTGAATGCTATGAGCTATAAATTGTCAGAATTGCCGAAAATTGTTTTGGATATACAAAATAATATAGCAAATGAAAATTATGATGATGCTGAAAATAAATTGCTTGATGTTGTGAAGTACTACCCCGATGAGCCGGATTTACTATATAATCTTGGCGAACTTAAAAGAAAGAAAAAAAATATCAAAGAGGCTGTTAGGTATTTATCAAGATCTATTATGCTGAATCCTGAAAATGTTTATGCTTTGAATAGTTTGGGGTGTGCTTATCTAGAGACACAAGAATATAATAAAGCAGAAAAAAATCTTTTTTCTTGTTATGAAATATCTAAAGCATATGATCTTGAAACATATAAAAATGCATGCAAAAACATAGTTCTACTCTTCCTAAAAAGAGGTGAAATGCATAGAATTAAAAAATACGCCATGCAGATTCCAACCATGACTAAATCTTATGAAGAGTTGCAACATATTATGTATATGCTGATGGGTACAGAAAATGTAAATGATATTGAAGAATATTTAAAGTTAGTACATTCTGAAAAAGATCGAGCAAATTTGCTTTCTGATGTGAGCACGCAATACTGTGCAGTAAATCATATTGATAAGTCAAGAAAAATACTTTCAATTTTCGAGGGAAGTATGTCTTCAAGTGAGGAGTATTGGGATGCTGTATGTAGATACTCTGAGGTTGCACATAATGAAGATGCCATACATGAAGCAGCGAGGAAAATTCTTGAAATAAATCCAGGGTTTGTTAGGGCATATGGTTATTTGGCAGCATCACTAATTAGAGAGACAAGATATGAAGAGGCAATGATATGTATTGATCTTGGATTATGTTTAGATGAAAATAACACTAGTTTATGTCAAGCAAAAGCTATTGCTGCATTTAAACTGAATTACTATTGTATGAGTGCATTTTATTTCAGAAAATCTATTATGATCAATAGTGACAATTCACATGCAAAAATAAGCATTGCAAATATTTACCGTATGAATGAAATGCGTCTTTTAGAGAAGAAAGAATTGGAGAAAATAATAGATCCATTAATCGACAGCTATAAAAACAATGAAAATCAAAATATAATACTGGAAACACACTTGCCTGCTCTTGGTGCTTATGTCATTTCAGGTGGCTATGCATTTGAGGTGGAAAAGGTTGCTATAGTAAAGGAAATACTGGGTAAAATCTTGAAATCCTATGATTATAGCAAAGGTTTGAATGATGGTTTTTTAGGTCTGGGATTTTTAACAATTGAGATTGTAACTAATGATGTTCTGCTGCACAATAAAATAACCAGAAATAATTCAAAGTTTAAGAAAGCTATTAAAAGTAGAGATAGGCATGTAGTCAAAGCAAATAAAAAGCGTTTAAAGATCGGATACATTTCCTCAGATTTCAGACATCATTCTGTTGGGATTATGATGGCCTCTGTTTTAGCTAATCACTCTAAAGATGTTGAGGTATATTTATATTCCACCAGATCATCTTCAGATTTAGTGTCTTCTTCAATTAAATCAAATTCTGAAAACTTTCATGAGCTATCATCCATATCAGATAGTGAAGCTAGTTCCTTAATAGAAAGCCATGGAGTTGATATTCTTATTGATCTCATAGGAGATACTGCCTTATCAAGGAATAAAATATTAGCAGATAACCCGGCTCCAGTTCAATTGCATATGATGGGACAATGTTCTAGCTTATGCTCAGATAATGTGAATTATTTTTTAGCATCAAAAAATTTTGCTGAAGATGAAAAGTGGGGAGACTTTTTCACTGAAACAGTAGTCTTGATGCCCAATACACATATGGCAATTGATAAATTTCATGAGGTAGACAGACCTGCAACTAGAAAGGAATTAGGTTTGCCAGAGGATAAATTTGTCATTTATTCTTTTGCAACCGAATATAGAATGGATGCTAATTATTTTGACATTATTGTTAAAATTATGAAAATGAATGAGAATGTGGTGTTTTTTGTTAAATGTACTACGAAAACAGCTGAAATAAATTTAAAAAATCATTTGAATTCTAAAGGTATATCTTCTGATAGAATTTATATCGATAATGAAAAGCTACTTACAGAAAGGTGGCAACATAAATCGGTGGATTTATTTCTTGACTCTTTATCTATGGGTGGTGGTACAAGTATAATGTTATCCTTGCAGGTGGGGTTGCCAGTAATCTCTTATGAAGGTCATGCTCCATGGGAACGGCACTCTTCATCTATATTACGTGATTGTGGCCTTGATGAATTGGTTGTAACAAGCAAAGATCAATATGTAGATAAAGTTGACAAGCTAATTAAAGATAAAGCTTATTTTAATGAAGTGAAAAAATTAGTAGCTAACAGAATTGAACAATCGAATATTTTCAGAGCTTCTGAGTTCACTAAAGACTTAGAATTAGCATATAGGAGCGTTTGGGATCATTACTGCAGTAATAGTTCTGATAAAATAATTAGGCTGTAAATGTAGCGTATTGAGACGCAATGGATATCATTGGTCTACTAACAATTTGCTGGTGTCTAATCTTTAAGTTAAGATTAATAAATGAATAGAACGATATTGGAGGATACATGTTTGATAGAAAGAAATTTGATGAAGATAAATATTCTAGGATCCCTAAATCTCATGAATCTAAAGAACTAAATAATGCAGCATTGGACTTTGTAATAGCTTCTGATCGCGAAAACTATGCATATAATTGGACCTGGTTAAATTTGCCTATTATACAAATGCCAGAGGATATCGTTATTGCACAAGAAATTATCTGGGATATCAAGCCAGATATAATAATTGAGACTGGTATTGCTTGGGGTGGAAGTGTTGCCTTAAATGCTTCGATATTAGAATTGATTGGTAAAGGCTCTGTTCATGCTATTGATACTGTGTTACCCGAGCACAACATATCGGCAATAAAAGATTATAAATTTTCAAACAGAATCCACCTATATTCCGGCTCCTCGACTGATGAAGGAATAGTTAATCGTATTTCAAGTCATATTAAAGAAGATGATACTGTAATGTTGCTTCTTGATAGTAATCATACTCATGAACACGTTTATAATGAATTGCAGGTTTTTTCTAAGTTTATTAAACCTGGAGGATATATTGTAGTATCAGATACAATAATTGAAGAAATACCAGAACAAATTCATAGACCTAGGCCATGGGGTAAAGGAGATAACCCAAGAACTGCTTTAGATAAATTTCTATTAGAAAATGAGAGATTTTCTCGCGATAATGAATACAATCATAAAGCATTAAATTCATATACCAGAAATGGTTACGTTAAATGTATTGAATAAGATGAATTTGTCGCATTTACACTCAAAACTATATAGTATTTAACCAGCTGTTTATACCGTCTACAATTTTAATTTCTGTACGATAAATATGGAGCTTACATTTTCAGTTATCATAATATTGAAGAGTAGCTGTTTGAACTATATTTTAAAATTATTCACTCAACTATTAACTCTTTGGTTATGAAATGTTATTCATAAATATCTGAATAATCTAGTTGAGAAAGTTCATGGATTATTTTGAGAAAATAATGAGGACAATGCTGGGATTTAAATCATCTGGTTCATCATCGCGCTGTATCATATGTTAGAAAGTGGCCCCCAAATTAAACTGATTTGAACAATTTTATGATTTGGCTGGTTAATTATGCCTGAGAATATTATATTTCGTGTTGAAAAAAATATATAAAAATATAGTTTGTTATAGTTGTTAGACGAACCTTGTATTCGGTGTGGAAGTTTCACCTTGGAGTGCTTGAGGTTTAATTTAAGGAAGGTTATGGTTGGATATACATTTGAAACTAATTTTCACAGGATGTTATGTTTTTTTGCTGTGCTATTAATTATAGGTGCTTTAGAGCTTGCTGTGCCATGAATAAAACCAAAAAATTTCTTTGTATTATAGTGTTCATAGTATATACAAACATTCTCTTCGCAGAGCAATATGTAGGAGAGTTTTCATCTGCATCCCTAAGTGGTTGGCAAGAGAAAGTTTTTAATAAATCAACCAATTATAAGCTCGTTAGTATCAACGGCAAATATGTCTTGGAGGCACATAGTATTGGAGCTGCATCGGCATTATACAAATATGAAGATGTTTTATTAAACGAAACGCCATATATGAATTGGTCATGGAGAATATTAAATGCTCCAGAATTGAATTATAATGAAAGACAAAAAAAGGGAGATGATTTTGCTGCGCGCATATATGCAGTTAAAAGTAAGGGGTTTTTAGGGCTCAATACTAAAAGTATAATTTATGTGTGGTCTTCGAGTGAAACGAAAGGTGCTAGCTGGATAAGTCCATATACAAAAAATGCTGTAGTACTAGTTTTACAGAGTGGGTTTGAAGGTGCGGGTAAGTGGGAGTTTGAAAAAAGGAATGTTAAGAAAGATTTTAAAATGTTATTTAATATGGATGTTTCTATATTAAGTGGTATTGCCGTCATGACCGATACTGACGATAGTGGAACAGTTTCAAAATCTCACTATGGTGATATCTGTTTTTCCAGTAAGTGAATAAATACCGTCTATATCAACTATTTTATGTCTGTGCGTGGCTTTGCCGCGAACTTTAAAATAACGCTAGTTGCCTGCATTTTCACGTAAGTTGCATCAACATGCCACTTGGCACCAGCCATACCTTTGCGACCCGATGTCGCTTTAACATGTTTTTTTATTAAGGCTGTGGATCACATTTGTTACTACTCCCCAGATATGTAAGTCATCTTCTTTCTTAATATGAATAGGCTTGTATTCTTTGTTATCTGCTATCAAGGTTGTATGTTCTTTTTCTATGCTTAGCCTTTTAACAAGTAACTCTCCATTTATTGCGGCAACAACAACATGCCCACTTTCAGGATGTGAGCTACGGTCAACTATTAATATATCATCTGAATGAATACCTGCATTAATCATTGAGTCGCCTTTAGCTCTTATGAAAAAGGTTGCAGCAGGATGTTTGATCAAAAGCTCATCTAAACTAATGTTTTTTTCTATGTGATCTTCGGCAGGTGAAGGGAAGCCGCAGCTTAGTTTGCTTGAAAAATGAGGATACTTGTTATTTGAAATGTTTTGGTCATCATTAAATATTATGTCTTTAGTCATTTTCCATAAAACCTACACAAACGTCATACTTTAGATTATACTGTATGTAAGCCCAGTGTCAAGTGGTACTATGGAACCTTTATTTGCGTTGGTTGATGCAAACAACTTTTATGTTTCTTGTGAACGATTGTTTAACCCCAGCTTAAAAAATGTCCCAGTTGTGGTTTTATCAAATAATGATGGTTGCATTATAGCAAGATCCCAGGAAGCAAAGGCGCTAGGGATCGGAATGGGAGAGCCATTATTTAAAATTGAAAATTTAATAAAAAAAGAGAATGTACAGGTTTTTTCATCTAATTTTCCTTTGTATGGAGAGCTTTCATCTAGAATAATGAGCGTTTTGGAGGAGCATGTTCCCAATGTGTCTCAGTATTCTATAGATGAAGCATTTTTAGATCTTGCTGATATGGAGAAAAATTTTAATTTAAAGGAATTATGTATACAAATCGTTTGGGATGTGCAAAAAAAAATTGGAATACCTGTGTCAATTGGAGTAGGGAAAACAAAAACCTTATCTAAAATTGCAAATGGGATTGCAAAAAAAAACAAAGATATGACTGGTGTATTTATTATGCCAAGTCATGAGTTTGAGATTGATTCTTTGCTTCAATGTGTATCTATAGGTGACGTATGGGGAGTCGGACGGAATTGGAAAAAAAGGTTAGATTTAGATGGTATTGATAATGCATATAAGCTGAAAAAGTCCTCGGCATGCATGATTAAGAGACAATACAGTGTGGTGTTGGAGAGAACAAGGAATGAGCTAAACGGTCTTTCTAGGGTGAATATTGATAGTGTTCCAGAAAACAGAAAGCAAATTATAGTTTCAAGAACTTTAGGTGAAAAGCAGGTAGACCTTGGGGTTTTGCTTTGTGCCTTGTCTAATCATGCAGCTACAGCATCAACTAAGTTAAGGGCTCTTGGATTTTGCTGTCAAGCCATTACTATAAATGCTCATTATAATATTTATCAAAATGAAGCCATAATCAGGAATATAGATTCAGCAACAATTAAGCTAATGTATCCGACCCAAGATACAAGATTGATAGTTAATTCGTCTGTGTCTGTTATGAAAAAATTATTTAAAAAAAATATTTTCTATACTAAAGTTGGCATTTGCATTGTAGATCTAGTATCTAAAGAATGCATGCAATTAAACTTGTTCGGTGGCAATGAAGATAGCACTGAGTTGTTAATGAATGTGATAGATGACATTAATGCTAAGATGGGTAAGGGGAGTATATTTCTTTGTAGGCAAGGTTTTTACAGTGGGTGGAAAGAAAAGCAAGAAAAACTGTCTAATATAAGCCTGAGCACTATTAGCAAAATACCAGTTGCACATTGCAAATAAGAAAAATTTATTTATTTTGCGATATAGGTTTTCTTTTATGCGCTAAATATTCAGATAGTATTAAAGAAATACAAAGCACTGCAACCCCCCCCCGGAGGACGCCTTATATTGGCTAAAAAATTGTGTCCTTCCAGGTGATATGTATAGATAAAAAAATTTCTATTCATAGCCATTGTAAGGACACCAATATTAACGTATTTAAACGCACCTTTTGGGATTTTTGAAATCCTCTTTCTGGTTAAATATCCTCATCTCTTCTAGTATGTTGTTTCGTGTCCTTCCAGTTGATGTGTATAGGAAAAATTATCTTCTATACATGCTTATCGGAAGGCACGGCTTAGTTAAGGAAGTTAGACGTTATTTGTTAGATCCTTCAACAAGTTATAAATTCCAGGGAAGATTGCCACACCATATTACGTAATAATTTGTTAATGTCCAGGCTCGGCCTAATATTCAACCCACCCCAGCTGCCACATATCAAGCAAAAACCTAACATTATAATTATCATCTAAGTGTGCTATTAATTGTTTGTATGACACTTTGCGCTGATTAGCAATCATCATAACAAGCTCTAAAGACACACCATCGCAATCCCAAGGCTGGCCGTTTATAAACAAATTACAAGCTGTTTTGTCATCATTTAACTGATAAACAAATCGACATATTGGGTTGCGTTGTAGAAATTCAGTTTGCTTTAATTTCTCAACAAATTCATCCTGCTCAGGCATTTCTGATTCAAGGATAGGTAATGGCAATTGGCTTTCAGCTGTTAAATCTAATTTTGTTGAAAAGCAACCAAACCAATTATTTACGGTATCTTCATTATTAAGGATATCTAGCAGTGTGCTTTTAGCGTTAGCAATTGCTTGAGATGGGAGTTCTGAGGTGTTCTTTATTTTCATCCAATTAGGGTCTTTGTAAATAGTTTCTTTATTTTTATTCGCAAAAAGATATTCACCAAAATCATCCCACATCTCTAGATTTTGATAACTACGATAACCAATTGAGTAAGTGATGCAGTCTGTTGAGAGTGAAACGCCGTGATGGCCAATGTGCGGTGGAAGATATAACATATCACCTTCTTCAAGAATATATTCCTCTTCCACGTCAAAATTTTCCATTATTCTTAATGCAACATTGTCAAAATAATTGTCAGGATTGCAGTTTTTACTGGTTAAAGACCATTTGCGCTGTCCTTTCCCTTGATATAAAAACACATCGTAATTATCATAATGTGGGCCAACACTACCTTGCTCTGTGGCGTAGCTGACCATAATGTCATCTAAGCGCCATTGTGGAATGAAATCAAAATGATCTAGTATATTGGTGACTTCGGGGATTAATTTATCAACACCTTGTACTAGCAAAGTCCAGTGTGATTCTGGTAGCTTTTGATAATCTTCTTCAGTGAAGGGGCCATTTTTTAAATGCCAGTTTGGTGTTTCATCTGGTGTGTTGATAACAAGTCGACTTTCAATTTCGTTTTCTAAAGATAAGCCCGCCAATTCTTCTGCTGACAAGGGATTTTTAAAACCAGGGATAGCTTGTTTAAAGACAAAAGGTTTTTTTTGCCAGTAGTCTGTTAAAAATATATCTTTGGTGATGGTCTGAAAGTTTATCATTATTTATGTCTATCCAAATTTGGGTTTAATAGGTTTTGTAACGGGTTACAAATGCAGGTTTAGTCAAAATTCAGTTGATACTTGCAGTGACATATGTCCATGTTATAATTAACTTATTATAATTTCAACAATGAATAAGGCATGGACTGCCCATACTACCATTTTAATATCATTAAGTTGATGTTTTCTTAAGCGACACAAGGAATATAGTTGCTGCAGAAAACTTTTTTAAACAAGCTCAAGTCACAACAGATAAATATCCATCATTTTATACAGCTATAAAAAACATTTTTCTGAAAACAAAGCATAGGGACAGAAATACATGCATAGTGTCCTTCCAGGTGATGTGTATAGGAAAAATTATCTCTATACATGCTCACTGGAAGCTCTCACACTTCCTAATATTTCTCACATCTTCATAACGCATTCCAAATTTCATATGAGAATGGACGAAAATAAAGCAAGGAATGAACAGGAGATGGCTAAGGTGCGATATTTGATAGCCTAGATAAACTGAGAGCCTTACATGTAAAGATAGTTCCAAAAAATATGCTTTCATAATATTATAATGTTTAAATATAGAGCAATTATTAGGATTGTGACAATAATCTTATGTGTGACAATGAGTTTCGAGGGCTATAAATTGGCTCTTTTGCTGTTAGTTGATTGTACAATATCAATTATAGTGGTGCAAACAAATTCAATTTCATTTTCATGGATATTTAATGCTGATGGAAGGTTTACACCACGTGCTGATACATCATATGCGATAGGGTTATTTTTCCCTTGTGACGCATACTCTGAAAAAGCCGGCAAACTAGTGAGAGGATAAAAAAATGGTCTAAGTGATAATCCACGTTCCTCTGCTTGTAATAAAATATCTTCCCGAGATAGCTCATAACTTGGATCAACAACTAAGGCTGTGCACCAGGCGCCGTTGAAAGTATTGTTGGGCTCAATATTTAAATATAAGCCATCTATCTCTGATAAATATTCTTTATATTTTTTTAAAATCCAATTTTTTTTAGTTACTAATTCATTAAGGCGCTTAAATTGTGCGTAACCTAATGCTGCTTGAATATTGAATGGCATATATTTAAAAGTGACCTCGGTGTTATAATAAGTGCCAGGAGCTCTACCATGATCTCTTAAAAATTTACAACGCTCATACAGAGCTTGGTTATCAAGAAGAAGCATACCACCCTCACCTGTAGTAATAGTTTTAGTTCGATGAAAGCTAAATACTGAGCCAATTCCAAATTTACCTGATTTTATAGAGTCTAATGTTGAACCGAGAGATTCTGCTGCATCTTCGATGAGATAGATATTGTTTGCATCACAAATTCTTTGTAGTTCATGCAGATCGCACATGTTGCCGTATAGATTAACTGCAATTATCGCTTTAGTTTTTGGAGTAATGGCCTTAATCACAGCCTTTGGATCAATACACCAGGTGTCGTGCTTGATATCGACAAAAACTGGCTCGGCACGAAGGTATTTAATTCCTGCAACAGAGCCAATCCAAGTGCATTCTGGCGCAATAACTTCATCACCATCTTGTATACCAAGTCCTGTTAAAAGTAGGTGTATTGCTGTTGTGCAGCTGGGAGTCATTAATCCATACTTTCGATCATGATATTCAGCAAACGTATCTTGAAATAGTTCACAGTAGTGATATGCATCTTTCCCATACCATCCATTTCTAAGGGCATCTAAAACAATTTCTTCTTCAAGCTTAGTGATCCATGGGCCAGCCATATCTATTTTCATATAACTTCCTAAGATTTTTTTTGTTGAATTTTTTCGTTAATTAATGTTTGATGAAATTGAGCTTGTTCAAAAGATTCATGAAGTATTTCATTTAAGTAACTAGCGTATTGTCCATTAGGTAACTTTGAGATTAATGCTTCAAATTGAGTGTTATTTATCCAGCCCATACGCCAAGATACTTCTTCAGGGCAAGCAATACCAACAGCTTGCTGCTCCTCCAATACATGAACGTAACTAGAGGCTTGGTTTAATGCAAGTGGAGTTCCAATATCAAACCAAACGAAACCTCGACCAAGTAGGTTTACATAAGCTTTATTTTGAATAACATAAAGATTATTTAAGTCAGTTATTTCAAGCTCACCTCGTTTAGAAGGCCTTAGGCTTTTAGCATATTCAATAACACTATTATCATAGAAATATAGACCTGTTACTGCAAATCTTGATTTTGGTTTTTCTGGCTTTTCTTCAATTTGTGTTATTTTTCCATATTTATCAAAAGATACTACCCCAAAGCGTTTAGGATCACTAACACCATAAGCAAAAAGATGAGCACCTTTTATATTTTGAGTAGTTGCTTCAAGAACATCTGAAAAACCTGGACCATGGAAAAAATTATCACCAAGGATAAGGGCCACATTATCGTTCCCAATAAAGTTTTCACCTATGATAAAGGCTTCAGGGATACCTCTGGGTGATAATTGCTCTGCATAACTAATATTTATGTTCCAGGCCTTACCATTTCCTAAATTATTCTCTAAGGTTTTCTTGTCTGATGGATTGCTAATAATTAAAATATCTTTGATTCCAGCTAACATTAAAGTTGTTAAAGGATAATAAATAGCTGGTTTGTTATAAATTGGTAAAAATTGCTTATTAGTTAAGGTAGTGAGCGGGTATAATCTTGTGCCTGAGCCACCAGCTAGGATAATACCTTTTGTGCAATTACTCATAATTTCCTCAATTTACCTTGCCTAGATAAGATATCTTTGTTTTTCATAAGGATTGCATTTAACCAAGTCTTGTTACTTAAGTACCAAAGAACAGTTTGTTGTAGCCCTTCATCAAAGCTTATTTCTGGCTGCCAACCAAGAGACATAGTTTTTGTTGCATCAACAGCATACCTAGCATCGTGACCAGGTCTATCAGGTACGTGAACAATATACTTTTCATAACTATCATATTTATTTTTATTAGAAATAGTATCTAATATTGAACATATTTTATTGGCAATAGAAAGGTTGGATTGTTCGTTGGCAGCACCAATACAGTAAACTTCACCAATATTACCTGCCTGAGATATTTGTACTAAAGCTCTATTATGATCGTTAACATGGATCCAATCCCTAATTTGCTGCCCGTCACCATAAATGGGAATAGATTCATTATTTATCGCTTTGAATATACAAAGAGGAATAAATTTTTCTGGAGTTTGATTTGAACCATAGTTATTAGAGCAATTAGTAATAATAACAGGTAAGTTATAAGTGTGATGATATGATTGTGCAATTAGATCAGCGCTGGCCTTGCTAGCAGAATATGGAGAACTAGGACTTAATTTTGATTCTTCAGAGAAAAGTTTAGGGGATGCAATACTGCCATAAACTTCATCTGTTGATACCAAAATCAATCTAAATTTATCTCTAAATCTTTCTTCTAGTTCTTGCCAATATAAAAGGGATGCATGTAAAACAGATTGAGTACCAACAACATTAGTTGTAATGAAATCACTGGGGCTATCTATAGATTTGTCAACATGACTTTCTGCTGCTAAGTGATATATTACCTCAGGTTTATATTTTTTAAATATTTGAAGTAACCTTGTTGTCTCTAAAACATCAACTTCTTTAAATGAAAATAGAGGGTTATTGAGAACCCCTTCTAAATTTTCAATATGTCCAGCATAAGTTAATTTATCTATAACACATACGGATTCTTTTAAATGACTAATTAAATATTTTGTTAAGTTTGAACCAATAAATCCAGCACCACCAGTAATAATATTCTTTTTCATGACGCAACCCTTAGATGTTTAGCACCAAGTAGAGCTAAAGTTTCAGCGATACCAACTTGCAAGGAACCATGGGGTGTAAACCCAGTAGCTGCAATTTTATTAGCAAGTACATGATAGGAGAGCTGATTCATAATTTTAGATTTTGTGTAACTTATACTTATAGACTCTTTATGTGATTTTATTGCATCAATAACATCTTTTACTGAATAATTTCCAGTTACAACATTATATGTTTCGCCTATGAATATATTTTCATCAATTATGTGACTAATAGCTCTTGCGGCATCATCAAGGTCCAGATATGGTCTTACTTGTTCATATGCTGTTTCCCAAACAGTGATTGGTTGATCTAAAGATGCTTGCCAACAGAATTTATTGACAGCTGTATGGAAACGCATTCCTGTTGATATACCAAAAATAGTTCCTAGCCGTAAAATAGTTAAATTTAACCCTTTTTTAGAAAGCTTATTTAATAGTTTTTCCTCTTGGAGTTTACAATCAGCATACGGACTTTGGGGATTAAGCTCCTTAGAAGTTTCATCTACGGTATTTGCCTGTGGGCCGTAGATACTAGTTGATGATGGGAAAATTAAAGGGATCTTTTTCTTTAAAGCATAATTAGCTATAACTTTGGTTGATTCTAGATTATTAATTAGTAATTGATCTTTTATTTCAAAGCTATTGGCAGCATCAGTAATTGCAGCTAAATGAATTATATAATCGATATTCCCTAACTGTTTTTTATATTTTTTAATATTTCTAACATCATCAGCTATCAAGTGATAAGCTGTGCTTTTTGGTAGGTCGAAAATAGAGCAGAATCGCTGTGTTGACATGTCATCAATTAAGACAATCTCCACTTTAGGAATATCTGCTGCTAGAGTTCTTATTAATTTAGAGCCTATGTGCCCTAATGCTCCAGTTATTAGAATACGCATAATTTTACCTTTGTTAGCTAATTAAATACTAGCCTGAAACACAAGAAATTCAATATTTGAAATATGATGAATCTTATCTATGCAAGATTAGTTCTAATGAATGGCTGCATATGTTGTTATCTACTAAAATAATTATAGTTATAGAATAGGTAAGATAGATGCCAATAACTGTTAATGATATTAAAGTCATAACATTTCCTAATCAAGAAAATAGGAAGGCACAGCTTAGTATCTATGATACAGATTCATCTGTTCCATTTGATATAAAAAGGGTTTTTTGTATTAACTCTAGAGAAAAATTAAAACGAGGAGATCATGCTCATAAAGAGTGTCTGCAGATTTTAATATGTTTATCTGGAGCTATAAAAGTTATTTGTGATGATAAAAAAAGAAAAAAAGAATTTTTACTTGATTCTTCCCATAAGGGTTTATTGGTACCAGCTATGATTTGGGCCACTCAAGATTATATTGAGTCTAGTAGTATACTTATGGTTCTATGCTCACATTCATATAATGAAGAGGACTATATAAGAGATTATCAAAGGTTTTTAAAATGTTAGTAGAAAAAATCATAACCTTCAAAAAGCAAGCTTTTAAATATCATCTTAATAATGACTTAGAAAAAGCATTGCTATATTATGCTAAAGTACTAGAGCTTAACCCTAAAGATTTAGCTGCAATAAATAATACAGCAACTATTTATGCTGAAAAAAATTCATGGGAAAAAGCAAAAAAATACTTTGAAAAAGTTATTAGTCTTGAACCAAAAAGTTCTGCGGCATACTGTAATTTAGCCCTTTATCATGAAAAAAAAATTAAGCACAGATTTGATTTTTCATTCAAAATAGCTGAGTTTTTTTTCATTAAATCCACTAAGTTAGCACCTAATTATTTAGCTCTATTAAATTTAACTAGACTGTATTTTGATGTAAAAACTTATGATAAAAGTTTGTCTGTAGCACTAAAAGCATATAACTTTAATGGTAAAAAGGATCATCTTTCTGAGATTGAAATATTAATGTACTTAATGTCATCTAAGTTACGTCTTTCTGATTATAATGGAATGGGTGAATATGAAGAATCATTAAAAGAAAAAATGAGTAGATGTTTGGAAGTAAAAAAAACAGCAATGATCTGTTCATTTAATGTTCAAATGTTAGAATATAACGATGAATTTTATCATAATTACACTAGAACATCTTATAATATAAAAAAAACCAAAAATACAAAGAAAATTAATTTGGAACAAATTATTGATTCACAAGAAAAGGTAATTAAAGTCATTGGGGCTAGATATAAAAATAGTCTAACAAAAAAAAATACCGAAGAAAAAGATGGACGAATAACACTGGGATACATATCTTCAGACTTAAAAGCTCATAGTGTTTCTTTACTAATGGGAGATATATTTAAACTACATAATGAAAATGTCTTTAAAGTTTGTGTCTTTTATATAGGTGCATATGAGGATGAGGTTTCTGAAGAAATAAAAGCAAATACAGAAGTTTTTCATCATATATGTATTAAAACTGAGCAACGAGAACTCTATAATGCTTTGTTAGAAGAACAATTAGATATAATTGTTGATTTAAATGGTCATACAGGCTTTACAGCACTACCATTACTAACCTGTCCTGTTGCACCAATTCAATGTCATATGGTTGGTTATTATGGCCCTTTATGTGTAAAGCAAATACAATATTTTATTGGAAATAACAATTTAATACCTGATAATGAGCGGGGTTTTTTTAAAGAAAACATTATATTTTTACCAGAGGTGTTACATGCCAGCCCTAAATTTTATGGCTCAGACGAGGTTTACAATACAAAAATAAGTTTGGGTCTGCCTGAAGATAAATTTATATTTGCTTCATTCAGTTCAAATTACCGTATAGATTTGCAGAATATACAAATATGGATAAAATTGCTTACTGAATGCCCAAACAGCATTCTTTGGTTAAATATATATGATAGAACTGCCAAAATAAACTTGATGAATTATTTAGAAAAAAATGGAATATGTAGAGAGAGAATTATTATTTTAGAGGATGTAATGTTAACGAATACTAAAGCAAACCGTTTTGTAGATATATATCTAGATACGACTACAATATCTGCAGGCACAAGCTCTTTTCTCTCTTTATCTGCAGGGGTTCCAGTTGTTACATTACCAAGTAAGCGTCCAGAATCTAGAACAACAACGGCTATTTTAGATGGTTTTGGGTTGCAAAGCTTAATTGCAAAGAGCCCAGATGATTATATTGCCAAAGCTGCATACTATTATCATAATCCTAAAGAACTAATGTTATTGAAACAAAAAATTATAAATTCACGGGATACATCGCCAGTTTTTAATCAGGCTAGGTTTACTGCATATTTAGAAAAAGGTTTTGAACAAGCTCATCAGCATTATCAAGAGACGAAAGGTTATACAGATATTGTTGTTAAACAGGAAAGTATTTATTAGCTAGTTATAGATTACTTATTATATAAGCTTTGCTTCTGGAGCAATGATGCTTATTTGACTGTTATCGTTAACTACGGAATTATTAATAACTGCCTTGCCACTAGAAATATCTTCATATAGAGTTCCTAGTTTTAGCACTGAGATTAACCAGATACAAAGTGTTATAGCAATAATGGTAAATGCATATGGGGTTGCTATATCAAGGTTGCCAGCCGAATAGATTAAGAGTCCCTGGATTAATAGGGAGCTGATAGATTTACCCAATCTGGATACCAAGCCATCAATTACAGCTTTATATTTACGTTTAGCTTCAGTAGGAAGTGGTATGTAAGCCATTTCTTTGGTTTGATCAAAAATAGTATATTTAGCTGCTCGACCTAAGAATATTTGCATTGTGCCAGCAGCCATAATTAAATCTAAAATTGGCATATTAAGTATTATATGGAAGAAGTCACTATTTTTTAGCCCAGAGCTCTCTATATTTAAAGCTGCAAATAATCCCAAAGTAGTTAGAGCCCATATAACTGGAGGAATAATTGAAGTTTTTTTCCATCCAAATCGTCTTATAAATGGAGAAAAGACAAATACTGAAATTAAAAGTGCTGCAATACCAGTGTAAGTATCCAAATTACCCAAATACCTGTTAAGCATGGCTGGATCTGTAAATCTTGATGAGCATTGATGTGCCCAAATTACATCAGCAAGGTTGTAAATTATATTATAACAAATGACTATCAGGGCGATCATGTTGGCATATTTTGGCATGTTTAACCATGAACTAAATATGGATACTCCTTCAGTTTTCTTATTTTCTTTAATTTTAAGCTTTTGTTCTGTCGAGGATTGAAATTTACTAAGATAGTTAAATATATGCAAAATGGCATATGAAATAAATATAGATGATAGCAATATCAAGAATACTGATTGATCCCAGGCAGTAGTACCATAATTTAAAAAGCTTATTTTTTCAGATAAGGAGAGGTTAGCAATAATTTGTCCGGAAAATATCCCTGCTACATTAGCTCCAATGCCAATTAGAGCATAATAATTTTTTGCCTCAGAGGTCTTTGATATCTCGTTGGTAAAGCCCCAAAAGAGAATAGATATGACTAAAGTTGACCACATCTCTGCACATATATAAAAAAACGTGTATGGCCAATAGATGAATATATTGATTAGACCTTTGATACCCGCAAAGGCACTATCTTGAGCTAAAGGCAACAAGCTATCAATGAAAAAAGCATCACGATATGGATATAAAACTGTAATAAACAATATGAAAAAAATCATAAAGCTATATAGCGTGAATCGGATTGCAGAATTTGCTGATTTATTTATGGCATGTTTTGTATATAGCCAAGTAATGAAAAAAGATGCAGGTAAGATTACCCATATTTTTAAAAATGGTAAAATTTCTGCACCACTACCAGGAGCAGCTTTTACTACTAAAGTGACTTTAAGGCATCTGAGGACGTGATAAACCAATGATATACAAAAGAACAGTAAGGCTAGGGGCAGGGTCTTTTGAGCATTCAAATTTCTATGCTTGAAATATGCTGATATACTCGCTTTAACCGCTTTTATAGCTACACCTTGTCATCTAGTTAAAATGATTGGGACATTATCCATAATCTCCGTTAGTTTGTCAACTTAGCAAGGGGGTTTTTTCTTATTATTTTCTTTTATTGGTAATAATAAAATTAGTTCTTAAAATTACACTCTTAATCCTGTTTGAAATAAAACTAATGTCAGGTTTATAAATCTATGTTGATTATGTTCTTGCTGAATGATAGTGTATCCATGCTCTACATAATAATAAGAATATATAAATCGAATTGCTACAAATAGCATAGAAGAAAACTAACAGGCCACTTAGTGCTATTTAAAGATGAAGAATATGATTTTAGAGTTAACATCATCAATGTTTGCTACATTTGGGTTTGAGTTAGAACCCTTACCATTTCATGAAGGATCTAATAATGTTGGTGTCCTGAAAATATTAGTTTATAACAATAAAAGACATCGAAGCAGGATCCCTAAAGGATCTCAATATAGTCCAGGGTCATATTTTTCCATGTATGAGGAAGAGGGTGTTTTATCAGAAAACAATGGTTACGATGCTCTTCTTTTTACATCTCCATTCATCGATGCCTGCGTAGAAGAAATATATGGTCAAAGTGTTATTGAATTTAGGACAGATCCGTTACCTATTGTTACGACTGATGAGGTAAATCCTGCATACGTTATTGATATTTTTGAAAGAGTTATTCAAAGCATATATTCATCTTTCTCACAAGGCATAAGCGAAGGTCATAAAGAATTAGACGTGACTTCTGCAATAGGAAAATTTAATGACTCATTATCTGAACAGGACGTAGAATTTAAATTAGTTCAGTCTGATGGGCAAGGAGATTTTATTTGTCCGAAGGATAACAGTTTGTTATCAAAATATATTTTGCATTCTACTGAAAAGGGCCAGGTGCCAAAGCCCTTATTTGGAACACACTTTAATGTTAGCATACCACTAGGATTGATGTTTTCTGAATTGATGCTTGATATACCTATTTACCAATCACATCCTAAATTAAAAAATTCAAAACAACAGGAATGGCCATCTTGCTATGCTAGCTCTAAATTTATTCAATGGGAATCTCGACTAATAAAACATATTGACAATGTGATATCTACATACTGTGAAAATGTTCTTAAGGTAATGAGGTATTCACGAATTGCTGGATTGCTGAAAACAATTAGTTATAGTTTTGCGATGCTTGTCTACTTAGAGCACTCTAGTCTTGTCGATGAGCATTTCCCTACAAATGAAGTGCGTCATGATTTTGCAAAGGATTTCTTCCCTCGCCTACCAAAAATGTTTTTTGATGAGATTGTTCTGAATGGATTAATGAAGGACGAGAAATTATTGTTGAAGCAACTTTTCTATACCAAATCATTAGCACAAACACACACACTAAACAAACTTGTTGCTTTGATAACATCAATTATCAGCATAAGTGGAAGTAAATATTCATATGAAACTGATACTGTTGATTTTCAACATGAAGGGTCTTGTCATCCATTGAAATTATCTGACTTCATGGAACTTGTTTTTAAAGATACATTACATGACAAAAATACTATTGGTATTAGTCTTATCCCTAAGGCTTTAACATGTGAAAATTTATCTTATACAATTATTTCTGGCGAAAAAATATATTTCCCTGTCATCGAAATTCGAATGCCATTAGGAGCACCTTTTAGCCTTGATGAAATATCAGACAGATTGTTAGCTATGATGGCTTCGTACAAAATTTTTCATGATGTAAATGTGGATGCTTATAATTCTGCTTTTTCTGCAGAATATAAATTTAAGATTGTCTCTGGGCTAGACAAACCAACATCACCTATAAATCTCTCCAATGATTTAATGAAATCAAAAAAAAGGAAAAAACATAGCTCTTTAAAAATCATGGAAAATACCAGTGCAAGCCCAAGAGAATGTTCGGTATATGATATGGATGATTCTAAGTGTGGAAAATTACTATTGAAATTATCAAGAGAAACCAAATTTAAAAGAAGGCATGAAGTTGAAAAAAGATCATATGGAGATTTGGTTGATATAGTCAATCAGGAAGATAACACCAAAAACAAGGTTATTGTTCTTGATTCAGGCGATGGAACAATATGTGTGCCTCGATTACAAGAGAGTAATGATACCGAGATCTCAAAAAGAGATACTCTTAGCAGAGCAATCTCTAAAGATAAAGAAAGGGTAGAAACAGAGCAGATAAATAGTGCTTCAGTGCCATCAGAGCCAACTATAGATTACCAATATTCATATCCTCTCACCATGTACTCTTACCCAGCTCCTGCTCATATAGTTCCAATTTACAATACCATTCCTAACCCTAATGTTTACCATGATTCTTACCCTAGTACGTATCCTAATCCTTACCCTAATACTTACCCTAATACTTACCCTAACACGTATCCTAATCCTAATCCTTATTCTTATCTTAATTCTCAGCTTGATTCTAATGCTTATCCTATTCTTGTTCCTGTTCCTGCTCCATTGTATTTTACTGTTACTACTAATCATGTGGCTTCAGCTGCTAACCATACATCGGAAGTTTTTCAAGAATCATCTATAGTTCCTACATTTCGTGAACCACAAATATAAAAAGATCTTTTATCTATTAAATGATAGTTTTAATATCTATTTATGTGTTGTTTCCCTGAAATATAGCATCGATATGAATCTAATAGATCTACCCAAGAGCTAAGTGCTTTTATCGAAAACTTTGTAGCCGATATTTTGCAGATGTAAGATATGAGTTTAGGGTGTTTTTATATTTACCAATATATTAATATTTCGAGAGTAAATGTTACAAATTCAATTGAGGAAATGACTATGCTTATACTATGCAGAACAATATAAAACATGTGTATATAAGCTTATATTAATACTTAATGAAAAAAATAACAACTAATTTAAAAGAGTCTATTATGCCTGAACAAGATGAAAAAACATCCACACAGTTATCAGATGATCTTTCTCCTGATGCTAAGTGGGCAAGCTATGTAACCCGTCATTGTGATGTAACCGTGGAACAAGCAGGGTTGATTGCTGAGCAAGGAAAGAAAATATTTGAGTTTTCATCAGCGTTTGCAAGGAAAAATCCAGTTGCAACCCCAGACATGTTCTGTTCAGAATTCCGGAAGCAGTTTGGTTCAGGCAAGTATGAATTAATAAACACAGAAGCTTGTGTTGACTATTATTTAAAGTGGCAGATGGTTCAATCGAATAAAGCATTTCTTAATCGGGGTGCTTTTACGATTGAGCTGCCTGATAACCCTACCAATACGAGTAGCACGTCAGGCCCTATGATGTTATGTAAGTATCTGATAACCCCTCCACCTACAATCGGGACATCTAAGAAGAAACCTGTTGGCGCTATATCACGTTTAAGCAGTCATCATATTGGGGAAAAAACAAATAGAGTAGCAGCTATGGGTATTACGACTCCTGATGAACTTGATTTATTTAAGTTAGAGGAGGGTGAATTTCAAGATTTACAAGGACATAACAAAGCATTGCCTAATTTTTTCAGACATGATGCAGAGCAGTCAGGAGTACATGAATGTTTTAAGCACTATCATAGCTGTCTAATTAAAGAAGATAACCACTATGTATGGTTACGAAAAACAGAGACAGAGCCATTTGATGTATTTGGAGATCCTGTCGGAACAGTAAAGCATACCGTTAACTATTTCAATAAAGGGAAAGTGGGGGTATATCAAAGAACTGGTGAAGATAAGCTACCTGGAGTAGTAAAGGATGAAGCACTTAATATAGTCAAAAAATATCTTGAAGAACAACAAAAAGGAGGGTTGTTAACTGAAGTATTTAGAAAAAAAATGTATGGTACCTCTAAAACTGGTAGTCAATCATTAGAGAAAGCAAAAAACTTTCATGAGTTACTTGCTAGGGTTAAATACATAAGCAGCAAATCAAAAAGTAGTGGCTTGTCAGATAGTGAATTTACGGGCCTTTGTATAAAATTAGAAGAATATCGTAAGGAAATGTATGGAAATACTATCAACAAGGTAGTGAAGTAAGGTTGAAAATTTCAGCAGATGGTGAAGCACAGTTTTATCGTGGTTGGTTAGATTCACCTGTATTTGATCCTGACAATCCAAAACTAGAGATCTCGGAAGCTTCAAGAGTTCAAGGGTTTACCTCTGAGGAGATATCCTTTAAAACTAAAGTTGATGAATTGCGTGAAGATGGTAAAGTTCTAACTACAGAAGACATTAGAGAACTAGCTACGAGGGAGGGGATTGCTCTAACTAATGAATCGATTATTGCGATAGATAATGGAAGTATTCCCGAAGGTTTTGATCTAACTAGAGTTGATAGTACTAATAGCATTGAAGATGATGAGTATGAAAGTAATAATAATGTCGATCTTGACGATCACCTTGATGATTTTAAAAATAATAGCAGTCCTCTTTCTGATGGTCCTGAATATAATGAGACAATTCTTCAAGAGAGTGAATTTGATGGAGCTGATGTTTCAAAGGTTGATGTGATTCCTCCTAAAAAAGATCATCCAATCCTTGAAGACTTTGATAGTCAAAACAATAATGATGCTGCTCCAGTCACTACAGCCACTCTAATAGTTACAGAGTTTGAACAAGAGAAAGAGAGCCAGAGCCAGAGCCAGAGCCAGAGTCAGAGCCAGAGTCAGAGTCAGAGCCAGAGCCAGAGCCA
>JABJGS010000076.1 GCA_018703155.1 Francisellaceae bacterium
AATTAGCTCCAACTATTACAAAAACTCAGCCTAGCATGAATATAATAGGAAACAGCACAAGATTTGACATCTATATTAACCATTAATTATTATTTATCTTTTTGCTAAAAATAAAATATTCATTTTTTTATTTTTAGCAATTTTATTTTCAATAATTTTTTCAACCTTAGCAATCGTATCCAATATTGGCACAAAAATAACAACCTCATCTAGATATAATAATTTTCGGCTCTTTGACAACAAAATACATTCATTCTCTATACAAGCTTTTAAAAACTGTAATGACTTTTTTTCTATTACAACTACAGGATAATTCCTACCAATAATTTTTCGCAACCTTAATCTTAACCAGTTTAATTCAAGAATAGAAGTCCTATATACGCCATTTAAAATAATTCTATTTATCAACGAGTTATATACAAACAAACCATAGCTTTTTTCTATTCTACTGCTAACATTAACACACCGCATACAATATATATTTTCACGTTCTTCTAATAAAATACTACAACACACCCAGCACCGTTCTTGTAGATATACTATTGCTGGAGCACAAATGTTACATAGAACTTTATTATTATCGCTGGCTAATTTACAACCCCAACAATACACTGGCAATAAATCACGAAAAATACTTCGTAAAGATAAGATATCCAACTTCTTTAATATTCTAGCTAAATAGGTTAACATCTTTCTATGGATAATAAAGTCAGGTTTCATAAACACCAAATTGCCAGAGCTTTTAATAAAGCTGCATCTGCATATAACAATGCTTCTTTCTTACAAAAAGAAGTAGGCTTACGTCTACTCGAGCGATTAATGTATATGAAAATTGCTCCCAAGCATATACTAGATTTAGGTGGTGGTACTGGGCAATTAAGTGAACAATTGGAAACTATTTACCCCAATGCCAGCATCGTCAATCTAGATCTCGCTCATGCAATGCTTTGTGAGCACAAAACATCACATACCTTAAAGTGTTGTGCTGATTTTGACGCGCTCCCTTTTGCTTTAGGACAATTTGATCTGATAATAGCAAACTGTGCTCTTCAATGGAGTAATAATTTAGCAGTTACCACTGCACAAATAAAAGAAGTTATGAAACCCAATGCCATATTTATATTTTCAACCTTTGGCCCAGATACATTACAAGAACTAAAATATATATGGGGAAATATAGACTCTTACCAACATGTTAATGACTTTATTGATATGCACCATATCGGTGATATTCTTCTACAGCATAAATTTATAGATCCAGTTGTTGATAGAGAAAATATAACAGTCACTTACCCAAGCGCAATCAAATTAATGAAAGAATTGAAATCAATGGGTGCCACAAATATAAACTCTGGCAGAACAAAATACCTAGCAACCAAATCTTCTATTGCCAAGGTAAATGAAGATTACAACAACAGCTTTAAAACAGCAGATGAAAAAAATGTGTACGCAACATTTGAGATTATATATGGCCTTAGCTGGGGAGTCAGACCGAAAGACGAAGCCCATAAAACCCAACATATACCTGTAGATACAATTAAAAACATCTCCATCTGACCAAAAATAAAACTATACTATACATAGAGGTTATATTAATTTTTAGCAATATTATGAAAATCACTTTAACAACAGAATATTACAGTAATCCTTCACACCGGGTTTACAAAAATAAAGAAGCCTTAGAAAAGCGCGCCCCGAATAAAACCACAAAAGACAGCCCTATTAATAAAATCTCTGAAGATAATAAGGTTTCTTCAGTACATTTATCCATATCTAAGAAAAATAAATCAAAAAAACATGGGACGAACCTCAAAAAATATCTCAAATTAAGTAAATATAGAAAAAACAATTAACCAAAACAAATTTCAGTACTTATATGCTAAGTTTAATAGGTGCTGAATAGATATAGAAGTGAACACAACAGTGGATGACCTACATACCGACGTTATTGATGAAATAAGCAACCAATGCCTTACCTTTTTTTTAAATGGTGAAGAATATGGTATTGAAATACTTAAAGTAATGGAAATCAGGAAATGGGAAACACCAACTGCTATGCCAGGTTCAAATAACAATGTCCTTGGAATGATCAATATTAGAGGGAATGTCGTTCCAATAATTGATTTGCGATCTTGCTTTGATATGCCTAAAAAAGAATCTGACAAAGTTACGGTCATCATTATCATTCAAATTAAAGATGGCGATAGCTCTCAAATAATTGGCATTGTTGCAGACAGAGTATCTGATGTATACAATTTTAAATCTTCGCAAATGAAGTCAGTGCCAGACACCGTGATGGTTGATAGGCGTTATGTTAAAAATATTGCTGTTGTTGACAATAAGATGGTCATACGGCTATGTGTAAACAGTATATTTGAGGGAAAAGCTAATCCTGAGGATAGCAATCAAACCCTAGAATAAAGTAGCACCTTGTTTTATCAACGTTCATACCTATTCATGGCCAACTACTTAATTACCTTAGTATCAAGATCTTCAGATGAACATTTATTTTCAACCTAGACCCATCATTTTAATTAATACCTAACTTTTCTTTCCATCCAGCTTTATCGATACTATTAAGAAAATCATCACTAATCTCTTCCCAGCTCACCTTACCACCTTTATCTTCAATGTCAGCTACAAATGCTACAATAATTTGTGCAGAGCCAGTACAAAGCTTCTTAGCTTTTGTAGCTTTCAATGTTACTTTAAGGTTCTCTGATGTGATTTTTTTAATTCTGAAAATAATTTTTCCGATTTTGCAATTGCAGTATATCCAGTAAGGTCAAATTCAACCATCTCTGTCACAATTAAATCCTTTTTATAATTAACAATTTACTATAGTGTAAAACATTTTCATGAAAAAATAACTATATTAAAACATTACGCTCTTGAATAGGCTACTGTATGACTACCGACATAGTTCTAAATCATTTACATAACATGAAAATCAAGTTCACCCTCATCGAAGGTCAGCCATGGATGAATAAATTTAGTGATCTGCTTAATGAATACAATATTAATGATCGACAAGTATTAAGAGCGGTTATGTTTCAAGACAAATATGAGACTCGAAAAATGCTCATAACATCGGTCGGTAGCGCAGTAGATTACAACCAAATAATTAATGATTTTATTACTAGCAATCATGAAATTGTACAAGATGGGGAATATTATAACTTCAACCTTAAAACTGCGTTACCCATCCCCCAATACTGGGGAGTTAAATACAAGAGTGACATACAAATATATCAAGGTGACCACATCTACATACCAACGCAAAATCATTCTGTCTGCAAAATATCTTCAAAAGATTTATTAAAATTAATACCACTATCCACTGAAAAATCACAGTTTTTTGTACAAGGATATTCATCATTTGCTAGCAATGATAGTACGGCTCAACGATTAGAGGCTCTTAATACAAAAGAAATTGGCAGGAAAGAAGTTTTAACCTTACCTGCTTTATCACAAATGTTATATAAAGTTATTGAATTATCTATAGATGAAAAGGTTAATGTTAATAAATTTTCTAGAGCCATTGAGGAGGATGCCAAACTAGCAATACAGATTATTTCTTTATCTAGGTCACCATATTACGGCTCACCTGACATTAAAGATTTAAGCAATGCCATCGTGCAAATTGGCTTACATCCATCAATTAATTTTTGTATAGCTTTTCTCTTAGCCGACGCTCTTAAAATTAATCCGGAATTCCAGTCTGTGTTTAATGAGCTATGGAAACACAGCCTATACTCAGCCAACTTAATGCGTGAATTACACTCTATTAGACCGATATCCAACATGACAGCTCAACAGGCATTTATACAAGGATTGCTCCATAATATTGGCTCAATTTTACTATGTAATCTTTTCCCATCACAATTTAAGTATTTGTGCCATGCACAAAGTATAAATCCTGATTCATCAATTATAGATTTAGAAGATATGATTTTTGGGGTTAACCATCAGGATGTTGGAGCTAATGTTCTAGATAAATGGAATTTAGATGATGACCTCATCAACAGCGCCAAATATCACCATGCCCCATCTACTCCAGGAATAAATAACAGTCACATAGCTAGACTATGGCTAATTGATCAATATCTTGCGCGATATGCTATCGGATTTGATAAAGAGGAGGCAATATCGGAAAAAATATTTTCTTCTATAGATGTTACTAAAAATGAATTTGAGGAGCTAGTAGATACTTTCATGCTCCACAATAGAGAATTATATGAATCACTAAATATAGTTAATGGATAGTATATGAAAAACAAATCTACATTACTTATAAATATTAATTTATCCATGAATATCATTTTAGCATTATCTTTTCTTCTACAAACTTATTTCAACCAAAGCCTCTATATAATTCTATCAACTTTTACCTGTCTAATTATTTCCATAATTTCATCAGGTTTAATACGCGATGAAATTGATTCGAAACAAACATTGTGCGCTCAGATACAGCAAGAAGACAAAGTGTTTGAAAAGTTCAATAATTTGCTAACTATCTATTTTTCGTATCTTTCTCGCTCAACCACACTTATTAAGAGCAATTTTTCTGGCAGCTTGAATTCCATTCGAGGAGAATATTTCTTTGCTGTTGACAGCATCAAAGACCAAATTCAGGTGGTGTCAAATTTGCGCCATATTGAACCTGAAAAAATTCCTCAGCAAATTGATGAATTAATCATAGGCTTGGTTGACCTAGATAAAAGAATGCTATCTTTAACAGAGGACATTCAAAAAGAAGATTTGATTTCACAATATATGTTGCAACTTAATATAGCCAATGAGAGATTTAATGTTGTGTGTAAAGAATTAATACGAACATTAAGCGGTTTACATAAATCGTCTAACCCTGATGATTTTGATTTGACGGGTATAAGCGAAAACATTGAAGAAAACATCATTAAGATTTTAAAGTTTAATGATTTTTTAGATAACGAAGGAATAGAAAGTGGTGATCTTGATTTGTTTTAATCGTAATAATATAAAGGTACTCTTATGACCAATGTTCTTATAGTGGATGACTCCAAAAGCATGCGTGAAATGTTATCTTTTTGCTTAGAGCAGTCTGGCTTTGATGTCACTAGTGCTGATGATGGAACCACAGGCCTGGAAACAGCAACACAGGGGAATTTTGAGGTGATTATTTCAGATGTTAATATGCCACAAATGAATGGCATTGACATGGTTATAGAAATACGCAAATTAGATAAATATAAACTCACACCAATTTTAATGTTAACAACTGAAACTAGCAATGAAAAAAAACAAGTTGCGAGAAACGCTGGCGCCACAGGCTGGATGGTCAAACCATTTACACCAGATAAATTAATAGCTGCTATTGAAAGGGTGTTGTAGTTCATGGCTAAAATATTAATTGCAGATGATTCTAAATCTATCAGAGAAATGATTAAAGCCATCCTAGAAAGTGAGGGGCACGAAGTTATTGCAACTGAAGATGGTCAACATGCATACGATGAACTTAAAAACACTGACGATATTGAATTGTTTTTGTTAGATGTAAACATGCCTAGATTAGATGGTATAACTTTATCTAGGAAAATAAGGATATCGATGATTTACAAGTTCACTCCAATAGTTGTGCTCACAACTGAGTCTGGAGAGTTTGTTAAAAAGGATGGTAAAGCAGCTGGATGTACTGGCTGGATACTTAAGCCAATTGTTCCTCAGAAAATTTTAGCTGCAGTAAGAGACCTGTTAGATGAGTAAATATTATGGAAATTAATTTAGATAAATTCAAACAGATCTTCATCGATGAAACCCTAGAGGGTCTGGATAGGCTTGAGAGTGTTTTAGTGGGCAAGAATGTTCTTCCTTTAGATAAGGAAAACGTAAACGATATCTTCAGGATAATGCATTCAGCTAAAGGGGGCTGTGGAACCTTCAGTCTAGACCTAATATCAGAGCTCATGCATGAAGTTGAAAGTTTTCTAGATGAAGTTAGAAATGATAAAAGAGAATTATGCCATGAGCATGTAATTTTAATCCTAGACACCAAAGATGTTTTACGTGAATATTTACTCTTCGATGAAGAAGGCCAAACGTTTCCCGATGATGTTATTAATTCTCAAAAAGAAATATATAAAAATCTCCTTGCTGGCAAAGATATCCCTATATCGAATAATGACACGCCTTCAAACAGTATAGATAACCCAACTACTGATGGATATCAAATAAATTTCACACCATCAAGTGATGTCTTTTTATCTGGCAATGACCCAGCTAAATTTATCAGACAATTGTATGATATTGGTGAAATTTCTGAATTAGCAGTTGTTTATGATCATTTGCCAAAGTTCCAAGACATATCTGTTGACAGAAGTTACCTTGCCTGGAATCTTAAAATCAAAACTAATGAAACTGCAGAAGCTATTCGTGAAACATTTGACTGGATAAACAACTATATAACAACGCTGAATATAATACCTATAATTTGTGGTGTTGATTCTGCTACACAACATTCAACAGAAGCATCTCCTGACATAGATCTCGCCCAAAACATACAACCTTTAAAATCTGAAATTGTGCCCAACGCACCACGAACAGAAATTATAGCGAATGATGGGGAAACAACATCAACTCCACCAAGTGCTGCTAAAATAACAAAAAGAATCAAATCTAATCCCAGCAGCTCAATAAGAGTACAGGTAGAAAAATAGATGACCTATTAAACCTTGTTGGTGAGCTTGTAATTACTCAGTCAATGATTAAACAACTAATTAGTTCTTTGGATGAGCATGAGGCTGAAAAAATTCACCGCGGCATAGAGCTACTTGAACAAAATAGTCGTTCACTACAAGATAGCATTATGCGGATCCGCATGGTACCAATCAGTTTGGTTTTTGATAAAATCCCAAGGCTGATTTTTGATCTAACAACTAAACTAGGTAAAGAAGTTGATCTTGTTATTCAGGGTGAAGACACTGAACTTGATAAAACTATAGTAGAAAAACTAGATCAGCCTCTGACTCATTTGGTTAGAAATTGTTTAGACCATGGTTTAGAAGATCCGCAAACTAGACAAGCATGCGGCAAATCTCCAGGGGGAACTATTAATATACGCGCCTATCATTCTAGTGGAAAAATTATCATTGAAATAAATGATGATGGCGCAGGTATAAACCCTAAATTCATTCAGCAAAAAGCTGTTGAAAAAGGTTTGATTCCTGAAAATACTAATTTAGAAGAACATGAGATTTATGACTTGTTATTTATTCCTGGATTTTCAACAGCAACGACAGTTAGTAGTGTTTCAGGGCGTGGAGTAGGAATGGATGTTGTGAAAAATAACATCCAAGATTTAGGCGGTGAAATACATATCATAAGTGAAGTAGGAAAAGGATCCTCATTTATTATTCAACTGCCACTAACTCTAGCTATACTCGATGGGCAACTAGTTAAAGTTGGCTCTGAAGTATACATAATCCCTATTGAAATAATAGTTTCTTGCATAACCATTGAACATAGCAAGATGAAAACCATCACCAACACTAAAGAATTATATTTTTTCCGTGGTGAATATATCCCGATTATCCGATTAAACAAAATTTTTAATGTTTCAGATGCGGCAGAAAACATTGAAGACAGTCTTTTAGTAATTATTGAAGATAGAAATAAATATATGGCCATTATGGTTGATGATTTATTAGATCAACAACAGGTGGTTATAAAAAATGTTGAAGAAAACTATAAAAAAATCGAAGGTATCTCTGGAGCGACAGTCTTAGGTGATGGAACAATATCTTTTATAATCGATATAAATGGCCTTAAACGTCTCAATAGCTTTCAAAACATAGGTGATGATTCAAACTATGTAAATGGAAAGGGATAACATGAATGATTCTTCGCAATTTGATTATAGCCAGCATATTTTAAAAGAAATAAAGGATATAGTCTATAAAAAATCAGGAATCAACCTGTCTGGCAAATATGAATTAGTCCATGCCAGACTACTTAAAAGATTACATACCATAGATCTCAATAGTTTTCCTAAGTACATGCAATTGGTCACTACTGATGAATCTGAATTAATGGAAATGATTAACGCCATAACAACCAATGTCACACATTTTTTTAGGGAACAATATCAACTAGAAACACTCGCAAATGAACTCTGTCCAATTATACTAGAAAAAAAAGGCCGCATCGATATTTGGTCAGCAGGTTGTTCTACTGGTCAAGAACCATATAGCATTGCCATCACCCTCGAGGAAAAAAATATCCCATATAACATTTGCGCATCTGATTTAGATTCTAAGGTTCTGGCAACAGCAAAGTCAGGACAATATAACATTAATACTCTTAACAAAATCCCTGTGACATTACGGAAAAAATGGTTTAAAAAGTGTCCAAATAATAAAGATTACGTTAATGTCTCAAAAACTCTTCAAAACCATATTATTTTCAAGCAACTTAATTTAATGAATGATTGGAATTATTTGAACAAAGTAGATATTATATTTTGCCGCAATGTAGTTATTTATTTTGACGATCCTACCAAAAAAAATTAATGAATAAGTTTCACATGACTTTAAATCAAGATGGACACTTAATGCTGGGTCACTCAGAAAGTATGGCTTTAGAAGAGAAGTTTGCTAGCAAAGGCCAAAAAATATTTAAGAAGATATAAAATGATTGAGCATAATAAAAATTTAGAACAACAATTTTCACATATATCAAGATTTTGGAATTCCACCTACAATAGGTATGTACTTAAAGTATTACCAGGGGAATATTGTGTCATTGACAACAATAATTGTTTATCAACATCTCTTGGTTCATGCATATCAGTTACTATCGTTGATAAAAAAAACAAACTTGCTGGTATGAATCACTTCATGCTTCCTGAAGATAACAGCATGTCAATGAACACTTATTCTGCACGATATGGCTGTTGGGCAATGGAACATTTAGTCAATAATATGCTTAAATATGGTGCTAAGAAGGAGAGTATGGAGTTCAAATGTTTTGGAGCAGGTGAAATAATGAAAACTTTGCAAACAAGCAGTGTAGCAAAAAAAAATATCAGCTTTATTTCTCAATATTTTAAATCAGAAAACATTAAAGTCAGAACTCTTGATGTGGGTGGTTCACATGCCAGAAAAATATTCCTTTTTCCAGAAACTGGTGATGTAATGGTTAAAAATATAACTATTTCACAAAATGCCAGCATATCGAAACAAGAAAAAACTTATTTAGATGGGATTAGCTCTGATGATCAAGGTGGTGATGTTGATTTATTTTAAGGTGGTTTTCCCATGGATATAATAAAGGTTTTAATTGTAGATGACTCTAAATTAATTTGTAGCATCTTAGAGAACATCATTAACCACGATAATAAATTGAAAGTTGTTGGCATTGCCAATAATCCCTTTGAAGCTAATAATTTAATTGCTAAGAATAATCCTGATGTTATAACATTAGATCTAGAGATGCCCAAGATGAACGGTGTCGACTTTCTTGAAAAAATGAACAAATTTCATCCGATTCCAACTATTATTGTGTCAGGCCACACTACCAAAACTGCACAATCAACTTTCAAGTGCTTGTCCCTTGGTGCTTTTGATGTGATCCTAAAACCCAACACTACTACAAATAGTAGCTGGGAGTCTGTTGGTGAATTATTAATTACAGAGATTAAATCAGCATATCAATGTAATTTAAATACTCTTATGCAAACCGTTAATCATCAAGATGACATACAAATAAATGCCAATAATCAGCAACCAATTATATCTAATGGAGATTATGATTTTATTGCCATCGGCACATCCACAGGAGGAGTATCAGCACTTCATGCATTACTCTCCCAATTACCCAAAGGAATCCCAGGAATAGTAATAGTTCAACATATCCCAAAACAATTTAGCAAATCGTTCGCTGAATCTCTTAATTCAAAATTACATTTTGAAGTAGTTGAGGGCAAAGAGGGAACATTAATTGAAACAAACAAAATAATAATAGCTCCAGGAAATCAACATATGCGCATTAAGAAAAAAGGTCATCAATATTTTTGTAATTTATTAAGTACATATGAACTAGTTAATGGCCACATGCCATCTGTTGAGGTTTTATTTAATTCTTGTGAACCTTACGCAAAAAAAGTTATTTCTGTGATCTTAACCGGAATGGGATGTGATGGTGCGAAAGCAATGACATCATTGAAAAAGGCAGGCTCCCACACTATTGTTCAAGATAAAGAAAGCTCATTAGTCTGGGGTATGCCAGGCTCTGTTGTTAAGCTAAATGGTGCTTGCGAAATCTTACCTATTAGTAAGATTCCGAATAGCATTGTTAACAAATCATCTAAAAACAAGCAATGAGTTTAGGAAATATAACCATTGAGATAGTGTCTACGACCAGCTCTCCAACCACCAAACCACTCGCCTCGACAATGCGGACTTGACTGATACGGACATTCACCATCTGCGTGCCCCTTAATACCTGATTTATAACCATTATTATAGGCTCGCTCATGTTTATCTCTTTTATGACTCTTCATATAGTTTCCTTAAAAACCACTTACAAAGGTAAGTATAGTCTAATGTCGAACATGGCATGGAGGCATATGCACCCTATGTTATTCCATATTCCTCTAACAATGCACTATCATTTGGCTCTCTGCCTCTAAAACTAAAATATAGCTCTTCCATAGGCCTACTACCGCCAGCACTTAAAATATATTTCCTAAACTTGGCTGCCGTTGTCAAATTTAATAACCCTGTCTCTTTAAACATAGCAAAAGCATCGGTAGATAACATCTCCGCCCAAAGATAGCTATAATAATTAGCACTGTACCCACCAGCAAATATATGAGAAAAGCTATTTTGAAATTTATTAAATTCAACATGTGGAAATACATCAATCTCAATTCTTATTTCATCAATAATCTTTTGCACCTTAGATTCTTGGCCGTCTTGCTGAATATGCAACTTTTCATCAAATAGTGCGAATTCAAGTTGCCGACAAATATATACTCCTGCATTATGGCACTTACTACTTAACAGCTTATCAAATAACTCTTTTGGCATTGGCTTTCCAGTTTCGTAGTGGCAGCTCATATCTTTGATAACATCCCACTCCCAGCACCAATTCTCCATAAATTGGCTAGGCAATTCAATGGCATCCCAAGCAACGCCATGTCCACCAGACACATTATAGACATCTATAGTACTTAATAAATGATGTATAGTATGGCCAAACTCATGAAATAATGTTATCACTTCATCATGTGATAATAGAGATGGTGTCTTCAATGTTGGCCCTGTAAAATTAGTCACTAGAAACGCCAATGGATTTTCAACTTGCCCTGTGGTTTTTTTATATTTTGTTAATAAATCAGACATCCATGCACCTTGGCGCTTACCTTCCCTTGCATACAAGTCAGTGTAAAATCTACCAATAACCTCATTTTTATCATCATATACAACAAACAGCTTCGCATGTTCATCCCACAAATCACTAGGCTCTTGAACAATTTTAATGGCAAATATATTATGTACTAAATTAAATAGAGCACTCCATACCTTCTCTTCAATAAAGTATTGCTTTATCTCTTCAGATGAAAATTTAAATATATTTTGTTGCTGCTTTTCTGCATAAAATGCGAAATCCCAAGGTTTAAAATCAGTTACACCGTCTTTTTCTGCATAATTGACAACTGCTTGCATTTGCTCTCTAGCTGTTTGTTTAGCTTTACCTAGCAAGCCTTGAAGGAATTCCATAACCTGCGAGGTATCTTTCGCCATATTTTTTGCAAGTGCATACTCAGCATAATTATCATAACCTAAAATATTGGCAAATTCTTTACGTAGCTCCATTAAGCTCTCAATTATTGGGGCATTATTATATCGAGCATCACCAGATAGCTCTGAACATCGAGTAGCGCTGGCACGATACATTAATTCCCTAAGCTTTCTATTGGTAGCATACGTCATCACAGCTTGATAACATGGTGCATCCAAAGTAATAAGCCACCCGGAAATATTCTTATCTTTAGCTTTTTCTTTAGCAATCTCAATGTTAATTTTTGGTAATCCTGAAATTTGGTCAATATTTTCTACTACATATGTCCACTCCTGTGTTGCTTTCAATACATTTACAGAAAATTGTGTTTCATATTTAACTTCATTATTTAGCAGCTGTTTTAGTCTATTTTTTTGTGCTGCAGCAAGTGCAATACCTGATAATTCAAAATCTAACAATGATAGATTAACTGCTCTGTACTGATGAGGACTTAACTGTTCACTTCTAGTCTCTAAAATTTTATAAATATTATATAGTTTTTGGTCTTGCCCTAAGCTAGTGGAAAATTCAGTTATTATTTGTTCATATTTATCATGCTCTACTTGTAAGGTCTCACTGTGACAAACTGCATTTAAATGTGAAATCATCGACCATGTAGCATTCAAGTTGGCGTCTGCTTCATCTAAAAGTGCTATAGTATTATCCCAACTGATTATGCTATTAGGCACGGACTTAACTGTATCAATAACTGACTTATATTTTTGTAATCGCTCCTCAACTGCCATGCCAATGTCTTCTACTTTAAATTTACTAAAATTTGGCAATTCATTTTCAAATAGCAGTTGATTGCTCATGTATCTCTCCTAAAATATAATTTCATTAATTATACATGATTGTATACAATATCTAGATTATTTAGTTAAGGCTATTCCCTATGGAATCGATTGAAATTATCATTATTGGTGCTGGTGTCGTTGGCTTAGCTTGTGCCCGAGAACTTAGTCAGACGGGTAAAGAATTATTGATAATTGAAAATAACGAGAACATTGGTCAGGAAACCAGCTCAAGAAATAGCGAGGTGCTTCACGCTGGCATCTATTATCCAAAAGATAGTCTAAAAGCTAAATTTTGTGCTGACGGTAAAAAATTACTCTATGAATACTGTGAGATTCATCAAATAAATTATCAAAAAATTGGTAAATTAATTCTTGCTAGTAACAATGATGAAATAGATAAACTTAATAAAATTCACCAACAAGCAATCGATTGTGGTGTTGATGATTTGCGTGTTTTAAATAAGAGGCAAATACATGAACTGGAACCACAAGTGCAAGCTTTCCAAGGACTTTACTCTCCATCTACAGGTATCATAGATAGTCATGGTCTTATGCTTAGCCTCCTTGGACAAGCACAAGACCATGGAGCTATGTTGGCAGTAAATAGTAAATTCATAAATGCCAAAGCACAAAAAAACTATACTTCTGTCACCATTGCTACCGGACAAGAGAATATGACATTACAGGCCAAGCATTTTATTAATTGTACAGGTCTCAATGCATCAATAATTGCCAACAATATCTCTGATCTGAATACAACAGTGCCTTCTACTTACTACTACAAAGGTAATTATTTTTCTATAAATGGTAAATCTCCTTTTAACCATCTGATTTATCCAATACCAGAATCTGGTGGCCTAGGTATTCACAGCACTAATGACCTCAATGGCTCAGTACGCTTTGGGCCTGATGTTGAATATACAGATAAAATTGATTACAAAGTTAACTTACAGCAAGCCCAAACTTTTCAAAAATCTATTGCGCAATATTGGCCAGAAATTAACAATCACACCCTTAAACCCGAATTTGTTGGTATCAGACCAAAATGTCGTAAAATAGAACATGGAGCAAATGATTTTAATATTCAACACCTCCCCCGTGGCGATGGAAGCATTACTAATCTTTATGGCATTGAATCTCCAGGGCTCACCGCAAGTCTCGCGATTGCCAAGCATATAAAATCTCTCATTATTAAGGACTAAGTATGAGCATAACCCCATTTGAAAATATTCATCCTGAGATCCACACCTCCTGCTATATTGCACATTCAGCAGAAATCATTGGCTCTGTAACTGCTGCTAGAGATTCTTCGTTTTGGCCATGCAGTGTAGTTCGTGGCGATGTAAATAAAATCAGTATTGGCACCATGACTAATATTCAAGATCACTCTATGCTCCATGTTACTCATGACAGCCCATATAATCCTAAGGGCTTTCCATTAATTATTGGTGACTATATAACCATTGGACATCATGTTACCCTGCATGGCTGCACTATTGATAATTACTGCCTGATAGGTATAGGATCTATTATTTTAGATAATGTGACCATAAAATCTAATACGTATATTGCTGCTGGCAGCTTAGTCCCCCCCAATAAAACTCTAGATAGTGGCTACCTATGGATGGGAAATCCCGTAAAAAAACATAGGAAATTAACTGAGAATGAAATAGAATTTATAAAATATAGTGCTGAACATTACCATAGACTACAAAAGAAATATTCTACCCATGCTCAGGATTGATTATTTCAGATCTTTTCTCTACCAGTATTGTTTGTTGTTACATTGATTTTCACAAAACAAATCTTAATCACAAAAACATACTCTATAGATGATAATATTTAATTAGCTTATATCAGTTCCTACTCTTAGTAATTTCCAAGTATACATTTTAGCGCATCACTACCAAGTGGTATAAAAATCACAACATATCAATGTCCCTCTAACACAAATTAATGCTATTCACGTTAACAAACAAAATTAACTTCATTGTATTGTCATGATACTTTAGATGAATTATAGTAATTTAATGACAGAATAATAAATAAGGCACAAAATGGCAATAGTATTTAAAAGTCCTATTTTACAATGCCTAGCACATGGAGATAAAAAAATACTGAAATGCATGAAAGCATGTGACTTTTATTATGATGAAATCTATGATGGTGAAGGCTGGACTGCTCTTGATGTAGCATGCTGCTCAGGCAATATTGAGCTTGTTGATCTATTTCTTGATCATCCAAATTTAAAAATAAACAAAGATCTGCTCCTGCTATCAAAAGTTGCCGCCAGGGGTCATATCAACATTATAGAACGCTTATTTAAAATTTCATATTACCGAAACAGTGTCATAACAAGAGCTCTAGCCTTATATTCTGCAGCAAAACATGGCAACCTACATATTGTCGATCTAATACTGCATACTGCATCTGTAGATAAAAAAATTCATAATGTAATTGGCAGCTCTAATGATGAGGAAGTAAGTCCCTTTGCAGCTGCAGCACAAAACAATCACTTTAAAATAATGTATCGACTAGCATTGCTTCAATGGCCTCGTGGACCAAATGAGATGCCAAAACAATTCCTTAAATATCTTCCAGGAATAATGAAAGGACAAAGAATGTTAACAGATTGTGCTGGTTTTGATGAAAATGATTATACCCAACTCAGTAGGACTATAGCTTATGAACAACATTTATCTCCCTGTTCTACAGAAAAAAATCGTAAACCTAAACTATACCGTAAATTGACATTACCAAGCACATAGCAATTAGTATGTTAATTATTAAACCCTCTGCAGAACAAAGAACAACTATTGAAAATATAATAAACTCTCAATAAACTCGATAAAAAAGAAGTATGACGTGCATCTGACTGTGATATGTCAAAAAACCCAGCTAAAAACAATATACTTTATCTTATTAACAACTTACTCCTTTAGTTGCAAGTAATTCACAATATAGACAATAGTACTGCTAGAAAATCTGTGTCGTTTTGATATACTCGTAAATGAGGCTAATGCAACAATTTTGTTTGCATGCTAACAAAACATTTATATTGTAGGGAATGGATATGCGTAGAGTAAGCATAGATACGAATGATCTGTACGAAGTCTTCACTGATGAAGAAGGCAATAAAACAAATAGCAAAGAGACAGAAAACGTTAAGTTTTTGAAAAATCTTGTGGAATACCGCCAAGGTGATGTTTTTGATTTAGATCAAGAACTATTAGTTAAAATCATGGAAGACAAAGATAAGAAAATTAATGTGCCTATGATCACATACTCAAGTTTTTCAGTACGAGTTATGAACTCTATCTCAAGCCCAAGCTGGTCTGACCCAACCGAAGTAGCCATTTTGCCGCTGCTATTTTCCCTAGGTTATATAGACCTAATTAAACAATTTATGGATCCTATTTTACAAGAGCCAGAACAGAAGCTTGAATTAGAAGACGCCTATGATCTATTTGATTTAGCCATACCTAACAACAACATTGCTGAAGTTAAATATTTAGTTGAAGTTGCAGGGGAAGATTTTGCAGTTCTTCTTGCACAAAACAAAGAAGTATTAGTCGAAAACTCAAAAAAATATGGTGCTGCAGATATTGCAGGATATATAGACGCTTTATAATTATATACACCTGGCTTTTGCAGATGAAAGCCAGGTGATAAACGCCAAATAGGCTTGCTCTTGCAACATGCCTAAACCATCGACACAAACAGCATGATTCTGATTACAATACTGTTTGAACCAATTATGAGCCTGATTATAGTTTAGATCATAGCAATAAGTGCTAGCCGTAATAATTTTACTCGGTAACTCTATAAAATCTGTGTCATGCCCAACTGACGTTGCATGTACAATCAAATCATAACTTCCACACATATCAAGTTCTAAATAATTTATCAGCATAACCTCCAAATTATAACTAAAATCACAATACTTATTCACATCGCGTACACAGACTGTAGGTTTAGGAAAATTATATTTTTGCAGTGCCCAGCATATTGCACGTGCAGCTGCTCCAAAGCCTAAAACTAAAACACTCTCAATGCTCTGAGGAGTTATCTTTTTTACAATATCTTGATACCAACCATCTCCATCCGTAGAATCACCATGCCACTTGCCATTTTGTACTATAACCGTATTACATGACTGTAATTGACTAACAACATTTGTCGAACTATCTAGATAAGGCAAGATATGACTTTTATAAGGTGCAGTAATATTAAAGCCATCAAGGCGATTATATTTCTTAAACTCTGCTATTGTTGCAGCAAAAGTATTTGGTGCAATATCAAACAATTTATATTCTATATCTACATCTAACTGCTTGGCAAAACCATAATGTAATTCTGGAGATTTACTATGTGCAACAGGGTGACCTAACAACCCTAGACGTAATTTTTTCATGCATTCATTGTAGTTAGTTGTTAATTTTATGTAAACTACAAACACTAAGGTTTTTCATGTTGGTTAACTTGTTTTGTTGTTGATATACTAGTGTTGATATTTTCTAAGGATTACTCAACTACAATAGTTAGAAAAGTTACATGCGTAATGAAACCGAATTAAAGCATGCACATATTTCAATAAAATTAGGAACCATAAATGACCTCTATTATCGGTGCTGGTGGGCACGCACATGTTGTCTTAGATGCATTATTAGCTAATAAATTTAATGATATTCAGATATATGATAACAATAAAGTAGGTTTGAAAATTTTAGGATTTGTTATTGAAGATATTAATTCTATAGAAATAAAAAACGCCATACATGTTGCCATTGGCGATAATAAATCCAGATATAAATTAATCAATGAATATTTGCATCAATCTTATAATTTAAAATCTGTAAAACATCCCCAAAGTATTATTTCTTTTTTTTCTAAAATTGAGCCTGGTGCAATGATTTCTGCAGGAGCAGTAATTGGTCCCAATGTTATAATTAACCACGGCACTATAATTAATCATAATGCTGTGGTTGATCACGAATGTATTATTGGCATGTGTTCCCATATTGCACCAAGTGCAACTTTAGGTGGCAATGTGCAAATCGGGGAAGGAGGTTTTATTGGAGCAGGAGCAGTTGTATTACCTGGGGTGAAAATTGGTAATTGGGTTACAGTCGGTGCGGGCTCTGTAGTAACTAAAGATTTACCAGACAATTGTGTAGTTAAAGGAGTTCCTGCTCGATAGCTCTAAAGCGAATATGCCCAAATATGCTCATATTTTCATAAACAACATACCGCCTATTATCTGCTCAGTATTAATTAGCAATTTCCCTATCACTTCTTGAGCTAGCCCTTATTTTCTCAATATATTGTGTAATTTTTAATTGTAAAAGCTCCTAAAGTCAGTGCAAGCCCCGGTTAATTGAACTAAAAGAAGAACTTTATGTCTAATTAGTACGTTATTTGCGATTAAGATCATAGCATGCCAACAAATACTCCTATAGATATTCGAGCTATTACTTGGAATATTGGCTCTAAAAAACCTAAACTTGCAGCCATCGAGGCTCTTACTAAACAAATGATTGGTGCTGATGTTATTGCAGTTGCCACACAGGAAGAAAAGTGCAGCAAAGATGCACAACGTTTACATAACCAGATGCTGGTGAAGCTAAATGCATTACATACCGGTGTATACAAAATAGTAACAATTGATGATGGAGCAGACACATTTCGTGAAACATCTGCAGGTGGTGCACTCTCAGGGCAACATACACGAACCACCTTGATAGTTAAAGAGCCATACAAGTTTGATCCTAACCCAACAGTTACTATCACTGATGATCATGAGAGCAAACAAAGCGCAAGCCTCAATCGACATCACAATAAAACCATTATTGATATCGCTGGTACTCTCACAAACGGCAGTGGCAACACCATGGATATAAATTTTGGCTCTGGACACTTAGAGTCTAATGCAGAAAGCAGTAGACGTGTACATACTGATGAATATCTTGAAACTATGGGAGTTAAAACCACACATAACTCTAGCTTTGATGAGCTTGTGGCTGAAGCTGCGCGGGTTAGAGTCTTTATGGGCGACACCAATGAAAGAGACCTTCTAATGGCTGATGGTAGCACACGAAATCCTGGCGAAACTATGGCTATGCGTGGCTTTGGCTATGACACTCATGAACTTCCACATTCAACCAAAAATGGCCATAACGAAGCAAATATGGAAGGCTCATATGGTGTAAAGCATGATGGCGATGGCAATCAAATTCATAACGCCAGTAAAAAGGCAAGCTCTCGACCTCATGTCACAGAGGGGGGACATTTGGATCGAATAGCCATTGCCGCAGGCAGAAAAGTTACAACTAGCACATATGCAACATTAGTTGATGGGGCCGATTTAAATAAAAAAGGTAAATTACGATATTGGGGCTCAGATCATGCCCCTGTAGTTAGACAAATGAAAGTTAGTGTTGAGACGAGTAAAGCTCAAATGGTTACTAATTTAATAACAGCCCGACTCCCAGACTTTACTGATGACATAGAGAGAAGGAAACATGTTATCAAAGAAATTAATAAAGCTTATGCTGATCATGAAGAACGACGTATGCCGTCTGAAGCTGTTATGGAAGGTTTAAAGTCAGTAAGACTTTATGACCGCCAGGCATTAAACTCCAATAACTTATTAAAAAAAGCTTTTGGTATAACGTCTGTCGATACAACGGATCTTGCTGAGGTCATATCAACGATTAAAACAGAAATTGCAAAAAGGGAAGTAATGCAGTCTCAAGTGCAAACGATAAAAGCTACTGCTCAGATGATTGCCGCAACAGATCCATCACTAAGCGATCCTGCACAGCAAGCATGGATGACCAGTGTTTTTAATAAAGTCACAGCTTGTAATATAGCTCGAAATGATGATGCAATTGCTCAAGAGCGTCAACCTGAAATCATGTCTGAATATAAGACCTCTCTAGGTGACTTAACAGCTCCCGAGGTCCTACCTGAAGTATTACCTGAAGCAATTTCTGTTGATGTAGTTGAAGTAGCAGCACCAGAAGGAGGAGAGGTAATAGTAACGATAGATGATAGTCCTTCTGTTGAACAAGTGGTGGTCAGAGTAACTGCGGCCGAAAGAATGGCGGCTCTTACAGCCGCTCATAGAACCAAACCAAGAGCGGGCAGTGTTTTAGATCCTAGAGATAGCATAACACCTATGCAGGATGATCATCTCGATGGCCTAGAACCAGCGCCAGCACCAGTACCAGCACCCAGAGCGTCAGCATCTGCGACAAATACGAAACCTAAGTCTAGATAAAGGTTAATTACCAGTTATTTTTGATCAATTGCTTTTACAATAGCCCCACATCTATCAATAAAAGTCCTATCATGGCTAACAAAAATAACTGTGCCCTCATATGCCTTGATAGCATCTGCAAGTGCTACAATTGCTTCCATATCTAAATGATTGGTTGGTTCATCTAAAACTAATACATTAGATTTTTCTAGCATGAGTTTTGCGACCACCAATCGTGAGCACTCACCACCACTTAAAATATTAATATTTTTCTTCACATCATCTTGATCAAACAGCAGTCGCCCAAGAGTGCTTCTAAGCTGCGTTTCATTAAACCCTTTGGTATTATCTTCCAACCACGTTAGCACATCAAAATTACCTTTTAATAATTCTTTTGCTTCTTGTGGAAAATATGATACCTCAGTACCATAACCCCAATCATAGCCACCACTATCTTGTTCTTGCTCACCGACAACAATCTTTAATAATGTTGATTTACCAATACCATTTGCACCAGTTATAGCTACTTTGTCACCCTTATGAACCATAAAGTTCATAGAATTTAGTATTTTTTTATCTCCATAAGCTTTTGATATTTTTTTGATATTTAATACTTGTCTACCACTTGGTTTTCGTGGAGCAAAGACAACCCTAGGATAACGCCTAGAACTATTTTCAATATCTGGAAGCTCTATTTTATCAATAGCTTTAGCCCTGGATTTTGCCTGCTTTGCTTTTGAGGCTTTGGCTCCAAATCTATCAACAAAAGATTGTAAGTGAGCTATTTTTGTCTCTAAATTAGCTTTAATTTGTTTCTTCTGCTCAATTACTTGTACTTTTTCTTTGTCAAAAAGATCAAGATTTCCCTTGTATTCACGAACTTCTCCATAATCTATATCTAACACGCGACTAGCTACATTATTACAAAAAGTCCTATCATGAGAAACAAACAGTAAAATACCTTGTCGTGATTCTAATAAATAATTTTCTAGCCAAGAGGTGGTCACAATATCAAGATGGTTTGTGGGCTCATCAAGCAATAGAATATCTGGTTTTGAAAATAAAAGTTTTGCAAGCAATACTCTAATTTTATACCCTCCAGATAAAGCACTCATCTTTTTAGTATGCTGATGTTCTAAAAACCCTAATCCTTTTAATAATTTACATGCTAAGCTTTCAGCTGCATACCCATCATGATTTTGAATTATTTCTTCTAATTTTGATAACTTGACTCCAATGGCTTCAGTAAATTCAGGCTCTGTTAATAATTCTTCTTTTTCATTAACGGCATCCCATAATTCAGGCTTACCTTGCAAAACAGTATCTATTAATGAAAAATCATTATACTTATGTTGATCCTGCTGCAACCATCCAATGGTTTTATTTTTGGCAATATTAATCACTCCAGAACTAGGATCTTCGTCACCGGCAATCAGCCTTAAAATAGTAGATTTACCAGCCCCATTAGCACCAACAATGGCATAGCGCTCACCTACATTGATCTGTAAATTGACGTCCGTAAACAGTAACCTGGGCCCAAGCTGAAGAGCAATATTTTCTAAGCCAATCACAACGGTGTTCTCAAATAATATAAAATGTGTGCCATTCTACCGCAATTCATCAAGAAAATATAGTTCCAGAGCTAACATATTATAGGGAGGGAGTCTGTACATACAATAATGTAATGACAAATGCTTGTTTTAGACATAAAAAAGCCAGAAATAAGATTCTGGCTTTTTTAATAAATAAATTAGATGCTTTTAAAAATATCAGCTATACCCATAGCAATTTCTTCCATAGCATTACTATCAATTGTTGGATGTACTACACACATGATAGCTGTTTTTTCTAATTTATCTGCATTAGGATGAGAAAGCACTTGAGCCACCTGTACCTTAGTAAAAACCTTCTCGCGGCTAATATCAGGAGAAATTCCTCTGCGCAATGGCAGACCCTTTTCATTCGCTTTAGCTAAAATAGTGCCTATATCATATTTCAGACTATCAATATGAAAATAATATTTATAATATGCGTGCTCACACAGCTCAGTATCAAACTTCAAAATGTCAATTCCTGATACATTATTAAGTATATTATCTAAAATTGATGCATTTTCTCGCCTTCTTATTAACCAATCATTAAGCTTGCCTAGTTGTTTTGAGCCAATTGCTGCTTGCATA
>JABJGS010000070.1 GCA_018703155.1 Francisellaceae bacterium
AGCAATACGTTCTAGATCAAAGGAAGCCGCCATCATTTAAACAAATAGAACAATCTAAAAGAATGCTTAAATCCCAAGCAAGCTTGGAGCATGCTTGACTCGCCACTAAAGTAACGAGATTGCGCATGCTTTTTGTTCAAATGTGGTGAAAATATCAACAGCTAACCTTCATGAATATGAGGAAAAAATCATTTATACGTTCCATAAGGATCATAACAAAAGTAAAGCATCTACAGTTAAGCACAACGTTACCTCTCTTTCTGAATATCTAAGTCGGTGTGGTATATCAGTTGAGCTTATAGAGCAACAAGAAAAGCTTTTGGCAACACATCGGCCTGTGCAAAAAAAACATGTACACCTAAATTTAAAGAAAATACATACCGTTTTACATCTCCAGACGTTACCTTATTTCATATAACATATGCAGCACTAAATAATCATTATAATTTTTCAAATACTGAGTTAAGGACTTTATGCATTAGCCAATTAACGAGCAAATATTTAATATTGGAATAGGATATAATCCCAGCAAAAGTGCTAATAAGCCATTTGTCACAAGCATTGCTCTTGAAGAAGGACAGCTATAAAGCGTTGTTGGTGGAGCCTTACTATGTTGTTCTTCAAAATATATTATCTTAATGATTTTAAGATAATAGAATGCACCTACGACAGACATCAACAACCCAAATATCACTAAAAACCAATGTGAACCATCAAGCAATGATTGGAATATCATTAGCTTGGCATAGAACCCTACAAATGGTGGTATCCCAGCCATAGACAACACTAAAAACATTAAAGTTAAACCTAATATTGGCTGTGACTTAGCCAAACCTGATAAATCTTTAAGCTCTTCTCTCTCATTAACAGATGATAAACTTAAGATAAGGCCAAATACTCCAATAATTGCTATTGCATATACGATCAAATAAAAGAGTGCCTGCTCATAAGCACCCACAAATACGGCTAAAAGCATGTAGCCAATATTTGCAATAGCTGAGTATGCCAGTAATCTTTTAATATTAGTTTGCCAAAGTGCGGATAAAGTTCCTACTGTAATAGATAATACTGCTGTTACCATGATCATCGTTTGCACATTTGAGTGCATCCCGATAAATGAGCTAGAAAAAATACGATAGACTATTGCAAAAGCCGCAAGCTTAGGAAGAGAACTAATAAACATAGTCAGAGATAGTGGTGCTCCATGGTAAACATCTGGTACCCATTGATGAAATGGAGCTGCACCTAATTTAAACGCAATACCTACCCATAAACAAACTATACCAAAGGTAAATGGCAAGGTATGCGATGAAGATAAAGCCTCACTATTAGCACTAACAATAGAAAGATCGCCATTAACAGCATAAATTATTGAGATCCCAAACAACATGATACTTGATGCTAATCCTCCAGTAATAAAATACTTCATCCCAGCTTCTATTGCTAACTTACGTCTATCATTCAAAGCAACTAAAGCATAAAGAGGTAAAGACAATAATTCTATGCCAAGATATAAGCTTAAAAAATTTGTTGCTGAAGCTAAAATCATCATCCCGAGAATAGAGAACATTGCTAAAGAGTAGTATTCACCATGATTATTACTTTGTGATTCAACATAGACTCTAGAATATAGGAACACTACAAAACTGAGTGTAGCTATTACCATTTTAATCACCAAGGAAAAACTATCAATAATTAATGTATTGCTTGCTATCTCAGCGGTCATATCCCCCAAAATAAGCATTGCTAAATACTGATAACATATTATTATCACAGCCAAAAATGCAGTTTGGTTAACGATGCAAAGTAAACTTTTTTTAATTTCCCCTTGCATCAACCCTATCAACAAACTCAATATTCCAGCACTGCAAATAATCAATTCTGGGGTAAGCCAATACAACGTTATTAAATTCATAATTGATCCTAGCTACTTGCTAATAAAATATGTGCCACTAATTTACTTGAGCTTGGCTCTACTATATTTAATATTGGGTTTGGCCAAACTCCAAATAGGATTACAAAAAATGCTAAAATAGATAAGGTAGTAACTTCATATTTATTTATATCTTCCAAAGCTAATACATTATTATTTTTAATTTTGCCAAAAACAACGCGCTTGTACATCCATAAAGTATAAGTAGCACCTAGAATTAACGTTGTGGCAGCAATGAATGCATACCAATAACTAGCCTTCAGAGATGATAATATTATGATAAACTCCCCAACGAAACCGGAAGTACCTGGTAAACCAACATTAGCCATAGCAAACAGCATGAAAAATGTTGCAAAAACGGGCATTCTATTTGCAACGCCACCGTAATCTTTAATTTCCCTAGAATGCATCCGATCGTAAAGTATTCCTACGCACAGAAACATCGCTCCAGCAATGAATCCATGTGATATCATTTGTACCATTGCCCCATTAATCCCTGAGGTCATACCTGTTGCAGGACCAACAGCAAAGACTAAAAATATCCCTAAAGTTACAAATCCCATATGTGATATTGAAGAATAGGCAATTAGTTTCTTCATATCCTTCTGAACGATAGCCACAAAACCTATATATGCTATCGCCACAAGAGATAAAAATATCATTACCCCAGAAAAAGCTTTTGCACCCAGAGGCGCAATGGGTAAAATAAACCGCAAAAATCCATATCCACCCATTTTCAATGTTATCGCAGCTAAGATTACTGAGCCTCCAGTAGGCGCTTCAACATGCGCATCTGGTAACCATGTATGTACTGGCCACATAGGTATTTTCACTGCAAAAGCTAACGTCATAGCAACAAACAACCATTTTTGTGTTGCGGCACTAAGAGATAAATTATAAAAAGTTAATATTGAGAATGCATCGTTAGTATGGCCTGCGAGTACAGCATATCGATGTAAAGTTATAATAGATATTAACAAAAAAATTGAACCGAAAAATGTGTATAAGAAAAACTTCATAGAAGCATAAAACCTATTTGGCCCTCCCCAAATACCAATTATTAGAAACATTGGTATTAACATAGCCTCAAAAAACACATAAAATAAAATTGCATCTATCGCACAAAACACCCCAATCATTAAACCTTGCATAATTAAAAATGTAGCAAGAAACACAGGACGGTTATTTTTTAACGAACTAATTGACGACAGGGCAACTATAACGGTCATTAATGATGTTAATAGGATAAGAGGTGTTGAGAATCCATCAACTCCCAAAGAATAATAAATATTTAATGATTCTAACCAAGCCACATTTTCTATTAATTGCATGCTCGACATGGTGGAATCAAACTGTGCAAATAATATTAAAGATACTATGAAACATATTAATGTTGAAGATAAAGCTAAACCATTAAGTAAGCAATTTTTCACCTTGGCTCTGTCAAGACATAGAATTGCAAAACCAAGCACTATAGGCAACCAAATAACTAAAGATAAAATTGGTATTTTACTAAACATTAACTAAAGCCCCCAATGGGTTCTGATTAGCGCAAAAAAACACTAAAAATATTAACCCAACGATCATGACCAAGACATAGTGATATATCAATCCTGTTTGCACAGATCTAATTAATCCACCAATACGATAAATAAGTCTTGGTATACCTTTAACTATCATGCCATCTATTAATACAACATCACCAATTCTAAAAAACACCCATCCAATTCCTTGAACTAATGGAGCAATAATTTTTTCATTAAATAAATCAAATCCATATTTATTAGTTAAAATCTTATGAATCAACCTGAATTTCCGTTTACATACCTTAGCAATTTCTGGTTTATATAACCAAACTATCCATGCAACTAACGCTCCTGCAACCATTAAAATAAATGCCAACCCTAGATGATGTATAGCCATATTATATGGTCCATGGAAATGCTCTTTAACCGTAACCATAGCTGTATGATTTGGGGCAACATATATTGCATTAGCAAAGAAATCTCCCAAAACATAATCTACAGCAAAAAATCCGCAAAAAATTGATGGTACCGCCAAAATAACTAAAGGTATCCATAAACTCCAATGACCATCGTTTAAATTGTCTCTATCATGCAAATCCATACGCTCTTGAGAATGGAATACTAAAAATAACAATCTAAACGAGTATAGTGACGTTACAAAAACACTCGAAATAACACTATAATAAGCAAACTGAGATACCGCCAAATCTGAATATTTAACAGCATCAATAATTAAGTCTTTTGAATAAAATCCTGAGAAAAATGGGAATCCAACTAAAGATAAGCTTGCTATAAACATACATAGATAAGTTTTAGGCATGTATGCCTTGAGGTTACCCATCTTAGATATACTCTGTTGATGATGCAAAGCTACAATCACCCCTCCTGCACCAAGAAATAGTAATGCTTTAAAGAATGCATGTGTATATAAATGAAATATACTAAGTGAATAAGCTGAAGCTCCCAATGCTGTAACCATATACCCGAGTTGAGACAATGTTGAGTACGCTATTATTCTTTTTATATCATCTTGAATGATACCTAATATACCCATGAAGAAGCAGGTTATCGCACCAATAGTCATCATGAATGTAAGAGCGGTGTCAGATAACTCAAATAAAGGTGACAACCTTGCTACCATAAAGATACCTGCTGTCACCATAGTAGCAGCATGAATTAATGCTGAAATTGGTGTTGGCCCTTCCATTGAATCAGGCAACCATACATGCAATGGAACTTGAGCAGATTTACCCATTGCACCAATAAACAAACAAATACAAATAAGGCTAATTGCGTTACCTTTAATACCTGGGATAGATACATTAATATTGTTACTTCCTGATAGTTGTGCAAATAAATCTGCATAATCCAAAGTATTGAAGCAAACTAAAATTCCAGCAATACCTAAAATAAATCCAAAATCACCTACTCTATTAACAAGGAACGCTTTCATATTTGCGAAGATAGCACTATCTTTTTTAAACCAAAATCCAATTAATAAATACGACATTAATCCTACTGCTTCCCAACCAAAAAATAGCTGCATAAAATTATTAGAAGTCACGAGCATTAACATTGCGAAAGTAAATAAGGATATATAACTAAAAAATCTTCGTGAACCAGTATCATGAGCCATGTAACCGATACTATAGACATGTACTAGTAAAGAAATACTAGTAACCACCGTGAGCATTACAACTGTTAATGCGTCGACCATGAAGCCTACATTAATGATAAGCCCATCAATCACCCCCCATTGGTATAGATTGAAATTATAAGTACTATTTTGCTTACCAGTGACATACTGTATCATTAAGTCTAGAGATAATATTGTTGACAATAACAATAATCCTATTGTCACGATGTAAACTATATTTTTCTTTACTTTGCGACAACCTAATCCTGCAAAAATAGCTCCTAATAAAGGAGCAAAGACAATTGTATAAATTTGTTGCTCTAAAATCATCTACATTAACCTTTAAGAGTACTTAAGTCATCAATATCTATTGTCCTGCGTCTATTGAACAAAACAACTAAAATAGCTAGCCCAATAGCTGCTTCTACAGCTGCTACAGCCAAAATAAAGAATACAAAAATTTGTCCATGACTGTCATTTAAAAAATTCCCGAATGCAATAAAGTTAGTATTAACTGCTAACAACACTAATTCCATGCACATTAGAATTAAAATAATGTTCTTTCTATTTATGATGATACCAGTAATACCTATAGTAAATAAAAGTGTACTGAATGTTAGATAAAATAATAGCATTACTTATCCTCTATTAATTTTTCACTGCCATCTAGTTTTAGCATTCTTATTCTAGAACTAGCTGTAGCCTGCACCTGTTCGTCAACAACCTGTGTACGCCTTCTAATATTATCTTGATATGTTAGGCCAATTGCTGAAATCATTCCTACCAGCAAAATTATTCCAACAATTTCAAACTCTATCAAGTACTCGGAAAATAAAATTTTACCTAATATTTTTATATTGTTCTCATTTAAATAATTTAGTGGTAATGGGTTTATTTTTGCATCTTGGTATATAGAAAATACTGAGACCATTACTGCAAGCAATAACAAAGATATTAATAATGGATATTTATTATTGTTAACCGCTTTGGCAACAACTTTCTCTTCTTCTAACATCATAACTACAAATAAGAATAATACTAACACTGCACCGACATATACTAGAACTAATGTTATTGCCAAAAATTCAGCAGCTAGTGATAACCAAATGATTGCTGTAGAAAAAAATGTCAATATTAAGGCAAAAGCACTATGTACTGTATTTTTTGCAACAATCACCTTGACGGCAGAAACAATTGCTACTGCAGCAATTAACATTAAAAAATATTTTTCAACCATAAAATATAACCTTACCTATACGATGAATCTTCAGCTTTCTCTTTAGCTATTTGAGATTCGTATTTGTCGCCTATTGCTAATAAATTTTCTTTTGTTAGGATATTATCCCCTCTTTTCTCCATATGGTAGTCAGCAAAGCTAGTCTCCACAATGGAATCAACGGGACATGACTCTTCACAAAATCCACAATATATACACTTAAATAAATCTATTTCATATTTAGTCGTTCGCCTTGAACCGTCTTTACTTCTAGGTCCAGCCTCTATAGTGATAGCCAAAGCAGGACAAACCGCTTCACATAATTTACACGCAATACAGCGCTCCTCGCCATTTGGATACCTTCGTAAGGCATGTAGTCCCCTAAATCTTGGTGACTTTGGAATATTTTCTGCTGGATAGCGTACTGTTATTTTTCTCGAAAACAGATGTCTTCCAGTTACACTTAAACCTTGCAATAATTCCCACAGAAATAAGCTTTTAACAAACCTAATAGCAGATGCAATCATTTTTTCTCCAGCTTAATTGAACCATGGTCCAACACTCATTTTTACTAGCACAGCTAGAACAAAAATCCATATCAACGTTAATGGTATAAATACTTTCCAACCTAACCGCATGATTTGATCATACCTATAGCGTGGAAATGTAGCTCTAAACCATATAAATAAAAACATGAATATGGATGTTTTTGCTAACAACCAAACAACACCGGGTATAAAAGCAAACATTGACTCAAAGCCACCAAGACCTTGAAATGGTGAATGCCATCCCCCTAAAAACATTAATGCAGATAATAGAGAAACTAAGATCATATTGGCATATTCTGCAAGAAAAAATATTGCAAATGACATCCCTGAGTATTCAACATGAAAACCAGCTACAATTTCTGACTCACCTTCAGCAACATCAAAAGGTGCTCTATTTGTTTCTGCAACCGCAGATATCCAATAAATTACACATAACGGAAATAGTGGAATGACATACCAATGCAATATACTGCCACTCTGACTATTAACTATATCAGATAAGTTTAATGAGCCTGAAGCCATTAAGACACCAATCAAGGTAAAACCCATAGCAATTTCATAAGAAATAACTTGCGCAGCACAACGTAATGCACCTAGTAATGCATATTTAGAATTTGATGCCCATCCAGCTATTATTACTCCATATACGCCAATAGAAGTCATTGCCAGCAAATATAATAATCCAACATGAATATCTGCAAGCACGACGCCATCACTAAAAGGCACTACAGCCCATGCGGCTAAAGATGGTGCGATAGATATAATTGGAGCAATTATGTATAGGAACTTATTTGACTTAGAAGGTCTAATCATTTCTTTAAGAAATAGTTTCATACCATCAGCAATTGGCTGTAGTAATCCATAAGGACCAACAAGCTCAGGACCCACTCGATCTTGCATAAATCCTATAATTTTGCGCTCTGCATAAGTAAAATATGCAACTGTCAACATAAGAGGTACAACAATACATAAAATCTTAATCAGAGTCCAAGCAAGCAAAGTTAGTTGTTCAATCATAATTTGCTTTTACCTCTTTGATACTAATAGAAGAATATGGCTTCCCTAAAGCAGCCGCCAATTCAGTGCCACTATTAATTATTGCTGTGCCATCATCTAAACTTTCATTTAAAGTAAATTCAACTTGTATTTGTTTACCATCGGCGAAAACTATAGCAATATTGCCATTATTTTCACCTATTGAACTTATTGCATGAGGAGACAGTTGTAACTGGCAACTAGACTTTGCAGCTATAGTTTCTTGAAGCGAGCTAGCTCGTCTAATTGTTGCATGTGTAGAATAAAGTCCAGCTGAGTGTATCAAGACTATATCAGATAGCTCCCAACTTGGTATCATATTCAGGCTCCATGCTCCTTCAGGATATTTAGCAATATCTTGACCATATACCTCTTTTTGCAATTCTAAGATATCTTTATAATTAAAACCTTCAAGTTTCAGGTGGTTGGCTAAAACACGTAGTACCTTCCAAGCAGGTTTACTCTCTCCTCGCGGAGCTACAGTTAATGGAAATTTTTGTACATTACCAGTAACATTTACTGAACTGCCTTCGTTCTCTGGATGTACAGAAATTGGTAAAATAACATCTGCAACTTGTTCAATCATATCATCTCTATATTGTGATAATGCAAGAACAAAATCTGCATTCATTAATGCTTTTTTAGCTTGAGTTGATTCGAATATATCTTGCCTTGGCTCTACATTTAAAAGAGTATAAACAGATAACTCTGCTTTCAACATATCTAGTGCATGTAAACCTGGTGTTCCAATATTGCTACTATTTGCGCCCCTATGCGGTATGCAACCAGCAATCCAAGCTCCAGCAGTATTTGCTTCCATATTTAATAAAGCCAATTTTGCACCACAAATATTTGCAATGCTAGAAAGAATTGCTAATATCGTGTCGGCTTGTGGATGCATTAGCACCATATCACCAACAAGTATTGCCTTACTTGAAGCAGCATTAAAATCTGCTGCCAAATCTTGAGCAACCTTACATTTAGTATTTTTTGCTCCCAGAAATTGTAACTCTTTATTTTTAATAGTTTTTCCTAGAGCATAGGCAAAATCTAAAACAGCATCAACGAAATTTCCTTTTCTTACCAACAAATTCTGCTTAACTGTAAAAGATGAGTCAAACACAGCGGGATTTATAGTACATATAGTCCCATCATTTGCATGTAGCTTCCTTAACCGGACAGCAGCTAATGGTAAAAATTTATTCAAGTTGCTTCCAACAATTACAACATTATCAAGCTCTTCTATATCAGCAATGTCCATCCTTATATTAGGATATTCAGGCCAACGGTCTTGCATAGAAAAATCTTGTTGTTTTAATCTATGATCAACATTATTTGTACCCAGTTCACGCATGATTTTTTGTAAAAGATACATTTCTTCTGTAGTAGAATTAGCATTTGCCAAAGCCCCAATGCTATTTGCTCCATTTTGTGATTTAGCAGTAATTATTTTATCTGAACATATTTTAAGAGCATTATCCCATGTAGTTTCTTGCCATACACTGCCATTTTTAACTAATGGATTAGTTAATCGGTCACTACTGTAAAATCCTTCATAACCAAATCTATCTCTGTCAGAGAGCCAGACTTCATTAATAGATTCATTTTCTTTAGGCACACAACGTAATATCTCTGAGCCACGAACATGATAATGTAAATTAGTTCCCCAAGAATCAAAGGTGCTAATATTATCGTACTGTTTTAATTCCCAAGCACGTGCACGAAATCTAAATGGTTTTGAAGTCAAGGCTCCAACAGGACAAAGATCGATAACATTACCAGATATTTCTGAATCCATTTCTGCTTCAACAAATGTTCGTATTTTAGAAAATTCACCACGGCCTAGAGCACCTAGCTCTGTACGACCAGCAATCTCAGTTCCAAAACGAACACATCGTGTACATAATATACATCTAGTGAGATCTGTGGAAATTAGCGGCCCTAAATTTTTATCAGTTACAACTCTTTTGCCTTCTTCAAATCTTGCAATATCTTTACCATATCCCAATGCTGTATCTTGTAATTCACATTCGCCTCCTTGATCACATATTGGGCAATCAAGTGGATGATTAATTAGTAAAAATTCCATTACTGCTTTTTGTGCTTGTTTTGCAGTTTTTGAGCCAGTCCAAATTTTCATACCTTCAGATACAGGTGTTGCACAAGCCGGCAGGGGTTTAGGTGCTTTTTCAACCTCTACTAGACACATGCGACAATTTGCAGCTATTGATAGTTTGTGATGATAACAGAATCTTGGAATATAAATATTTTCCTGATCAGCTGCTTCAATAATCATAGAGCCTGGCTCTACACATACTTGCTTGCCATCTATCTCTATAGTTATTTTCATTGTATCTGTCATATTTTAGTCTACCACGTAAGCTTCAAACTCATGGGAAAAGTGCTTAAGCATACCTTGTACAGGCATTGCTGCGGCATCTCCAAGAGCACATATTGTTCTGCCTGCAATGTTGTTGGCAATTTCAAGTAATAATTCAATATCTTTTTTAGTAGCATTACAACTTAAAATTCGCTGAACAACTCTTGACATCCACCCAGTACCTTCTCTACATGGAGTACATTGTCCACATGATTCTTCCATATAAAAATGTGTAATTCTTGCTAACATCTTCACCATGCATGTATTTTCATCCATAACAATTACTGCCCCAGAGCCCAGCATGGAACCTGCATTTCGAATTGAGTCATAATCCATATTTAAACTAGCCATCACATCTGCTGGTAAAATTGGTGCAGATGATCCACCGGGTATTACAGCTTTAAGATTTTTATTATTTTTCATGCCTCCAGCTAAATTAAGTAACTCTTGAAATGGTGTGCCTAATGGAACCTCAAAATTGCCTGGATTTTCAACATGGCCAGAAACACTGAAAATTTTAAATCCACCGTTATTTGGCACTCCATGCTCCAGGTGCCATTGCCCACCTTTTTCTAATATTACGGGTATAGATGCATAAGTTTCCGTGTTATTTATATTTGTTGGTCGACCATAAACACCATAGTTTGCAGGAAATGGTGGCTTAAATCTTGGCTGACCTTTTTTTCCTTCAATAGATTCCATCAAGGCGGTTTCTTCACCACAAATATATGCCCCAGCACCATAGATATTATGCAAGAAAAATACTAAATCACTTCCCAGTATGTTATCACCCAAAAGTGAAGCTTGCAGTGCTTCCTCTACAGCATCTTCCATTCTTTTTATTGGTTCAGAAAATTCACCACGAATATAATTATATCCTATAGTGGCCCCCATAACGTATGCCGCTATCGCCATACCTTCAATCAATTGGTGTGGATTATAACGCAAAATATCACGATCTTTGAAAGTACCTGGCTCACCTTCATCTGAATTACAAACAACATACTTTTGTCCAGGAACATGTGCGGGAATAAAGCTCCATTTCAAACCTGTTGGAAATCCAGCTCCACCTCTACCTCGCAAAGCAGAAAGTTTTATCTCATCAATTATTTCATGTGCATTAGGTTTGTTTTTTACTATTTTACGCCAAGTTTTGTATCCACCAATAGACTCATAGCTTTTTAGAGTCCATGGCTCATCAAGGTCTAAAGTTCTAAAACATACTTGGTTTTGTAACATTTGTTACTCCAATGCTGACAAAATTTGATCTATTTTTTCAGGAGTTAGGTTTTCATAATATTGCTCGCCTATTTGCATTGCAGGAGCTCCTCCACAAGCAGCTAAACACTCAACTTCTTTTAATGAAAACTTACCATCTTCTGTTATTTCATTAAATCCTATATTTAATTTTTCTTTTAAATACTTCACTACATCGCCACTTCCACAAAGCATGCACGATATATTTGTACAAACACAGATCTTATTTTTCCCTACAGGTTTCAACTCAAACATACTATAAAAAGTTGCAACTTCTAAAGCATGGACTTTAGGCATAGACAAATAATTGGCTACCTCACCGATTAATGATTCTGTTAACCATCCACCATTTTCATTCTGTACATACATTAACGCTGGAATTATCGCTGAACGCTTCTTATCCTCTGGAAATCGTGCCAACCATTTTTTTATTTCAGTTATAGCACTATTCGATAGTAAAGTTTTTTTGTCACCCATTATCGATCTATTTCTCCGAATACAATATCCTGACTCCCAATTACAGCTACCACATCTGCAAGCATATGCCCTTTTGTCATCATATGTAAGCTTGATAAGTGTGGAAAACCTGGCGCCCTAATCTTCAAGCGATATGGTTTATTTGCTCCATCTGATACCAAATAAACTCCAAATTCACCTTTTGGGTGTTCAATTGCTGCATATGCCTCACCTTTAGGAACACAATACCCTTCTGTAAATAATTTGAAATGATGTATTAATGACTCCATATTATCTTTCATATCAACGCGTGTTGGTGGCGCAACTTTATGATCTGATGATATTACTGGACCTGGGTTTTCTCTGAGCCAATCTGTGCATTGTTTAATTATCTTATTCGATTCACGCATTTCCCTCATGCGAACAAGATAACGATCATAGCAGTCACCATCTCTGCCAATGGGTATTTCAAAATCTAATTTTTCATATACTTCATAAGGTTGTTTTTTTCGTAAATCCCAAGCTACTCCTGAGCCTCTTAGCATCGGCCCAGTAAAACCATAAGCCATAGCTTGTTGCGGGCTAACCACTCCAATCCCTACAGTTCTTTGCTTCCAGATCCTATTTTCTGTTAACAAGTTTTCATATTCATCTATTTTACTCGGAAATTTTGCAACAAAAGAATCTATAAAATCTAAAACGCTGCCACTTCTATCATCATTTATTCTAGATAATTTTTTATTGTTTCGATACTTAGATGGATCATATTGTGGCATTTTATTTGGTAAATCACGATATACTCCTCCAGGTCGATAATATGTAGCGTGTAACCTAGCTCCACTTACCGCTTCATAACAATCAACAATATCTTCTCGTTCGCGGAAACAATATAAGAACATAGTCATTGCACCAACATCTAATGCATGAGTGCCTAGCCACATTAAATGATTAAGTATCCTGGTTAATTCATCAAAAAGAACTCGTATGTATTGAGCTCTAACAGGAACCTCAATACCCATCAATTTCTCAATAGCCATTACATAGCCATGTTCATTACACATCATTGAAACGTAATCAAGTCTATCCATATAGCCAATACTTTGGTTATATGGTTTACTTTCTGCTAATTTCTCTGTTGCTCTATGCAATAACCCTATATGTGGATCTGCTCTCTGGACAACCTCACCATCTAATTCTAATACCAACCGTAATACACCATGTGCAGCTGGATGTTGTGGACCAAAATTGATAGTGTAATTTTTTATATCAGGCATCTAATACATCACTCTCTTTCAATTTGTTCTTTTTTGTCAGGTCTGATAGTTTTGGGAACTAATGTTCTAGGTTCTATACTGACAGGCTCATAGACAACTCGTTCTTGCTCTTTATCATAACGAACTTCCACATTACCACTTAAAGGAAAATCTTTTCTAAAAGGATGCCCAATGAATCCATAATCAGTTAATATTCTACGCAAATCTGCATGGCCAGTAAATAATATACCGAATAGATCAAATGCTTCACGTTCATACCAGTTTGCACTTGGCCAAATATCAATAACTGATGGCACAATTAAATCATCAGTACTTACAAACACCTTAATTCTTAACCTAATATTATTAGTCAAAGACATAAGATGATAGACAATAGCAAATCTATCTGGCATATTTTCTTCTGGGTCTTCACTCTGAATTACCGCACGACTAAATCCTGTTGCTGTGGAGCTCCCAGTTTGCCATTCACTTATGCCAAAATGTAGATAATCAACACCACACAGATCTATAAGCTGTTCAAAGCGTAATTTGTTTTCATCACGTAACCATAAACAAAACGTAAGTATGTGGTCTTTGCTAATCGTTACCGTAATTTCTTCAGTCTTATGACAATGTAGAACATTTACATGTTTCGCAAACCTTCCACCGTCAATGTGTTTAACTAAGTCATCCAGTTCCATTCTATACCCTAGCGATAGTGTTAGTTCTTTTAATTTTATTTTGTAATTGTAAAATGCCATATAGTAGAGCTTCTGGAGTCGGTGGACATCCAGGAACATATATATCAACCGGAATAATACGATCACACCCTCGCACAACTGAATAGGAGTAATGATAATAACCACCACCATTAGCACAAGAGCCCATTGATATAACCCATTTAGGATCAGCCATTTGGTCATACACTTTACGTAAAGCTGGAGCCATTTTATTTGTCAAAGTGCCTGCCACAATCATTACATCTGACTGCCTTGGACTCGGTCTAAAAATTATACCAAACCTATCCAAATCATATCTTGAAGCTCCAGCATGCATCATTTCAACAGCACAACATGCTAGCCCAAATGTCATTGGCCACAATGATCCTGTTCTTGCCCAATTTATTAATTTATCTGCAGTTGTGGTGACAAAACCTCTCTCTAATAGGCCTTCTATTCCCACTCCAAAGCTCCCTTTTTCCATTCATAGATAAAGCCAATCGTTAACACTAATAAAAATACTCCCATCGCAATTACTTGCGTCCAACTCAATGACTTTAAAATAACAGCCCAAGGAAATAAAAATGCAATTTCTAAATCAAAAATTATAAATAGGATCGCTACTAAATAAAATCTAACATCAAATTTCATTCTAGCATCGTCAAAAGGTTCAAAACCACATTCGTATGGACTTTGCTTATCTCTTGATGGATTTTTAGGACCAATCAAACCACTCAATATAATTGGTGATAGTCCTACAGCTATACCTACAACTAAAAAAATACAAATCGGTAGATATACGTTTAACATAACAATACCTGTGCAAGTAAGCGACTAGCTTGAGTATACTCTAGAAGTAACACTCCAATCCACTAGCTTGTATAACTTAGGAGAAATGCATAAATAAGCCTCCATATAATAGTACACTAACTGACAGCCAGCAATAACCATAATCTAAAACCTATTCTATAATGTAGTTAGAGCAAATTGGAAATAGAGCTTATGAAATTTCATGTTTAGGTGCAGGTTTTAGATGACTACAGATGATGAACAATACAACTATAAACGATTTAGCATATCTGATATTAGTGAAAAAACAAAAGCTCGAAACAGTGACACAGAGTTTAATTCTACTATTCAGGCACTGACCCAAGAAAGACAAGAATTAATGTCTGCTATACGTTCTCTAGAAAAAACTACTAACCCAGTACAGGAAGAAATATGTAAAGTGCTTCAAACAGCACTTCTAACTGCGAGTCTAGAAGATAAGCACACAGCAGGGCCAGAACCAAAATCACAACCAAAATCACCAACAAACAGAGGATAGTTTATGAGTGTACAACCAGCGGTTAGCTCCGAGTTGCTAAAGCTTATGGAAACATTTCACTTATCCTACGTAGTGCTTATTGAACATGGCAATTTAGACCTAGAGCATATTAGTAACAATGAAAAAGAACGTCTTAAAATTGCTTTTAGCAACTTCAAAAAAAAGTTAGGTGCACAACAGTCGAACTTCAATAGTGAAGATGATGTTGACGCAATAAATGTAATAATAAGTTCATGCAGTGCTATAATAAATGAATTATAGTCTGAGTATCTCTGTAATATGAAAAATACCACCTCTTCCATATCACTTATTATTTTATTTGTTCTATGTCTAAGTGGATGGGGCAGTTCAGATACAAATATAAAAATAGGCGGCAACATAACTACATCTTATATTACTGACGCAATAGTCACAGATTTCAGAAAAAATAATGATGAATTCAATACAGAATCTAGCAATAGCAATGAAGACTCAGCATTTTCAGAATTATGTAATAAAAAACTTTCTTTAGTAAATGCAACCCGAGAAATGAATGTCATTGAAAAAAAATTATGCAGTAAAAATGGTGTCAATATCGGAAAATTGAAAGTAGGCCTTAATGCTTTAGTTGTGGTTGTTAATAGTAAAAACACTGTTATCTACTGCCTTACTTATGAAAAAATTCGTGCTATTTGGGGCTATAATGACCGCCGCAAAATATCGTCATGGCACGACTTAGATAGAAATACGGGAGATGTAGATATTGTTCCTCTGTCACCCAACAATGCAGAAGGAGATTTAAGCTTTATGGAGAAATCCATCTTATTTCATAAAACTGCTACAGGCGATCAGTATGATATGACAATAAGAGATAATGTAGAAGTATTTAATGACCCTTCTAAATTAATGAAACACCTTTCTAATGATAAGTATGCAATAGCATTTACTGGATATAAAAATTACATTAAAAATGAGAATGATTTTAATATTATTGCTATTGAAGATCAGTATCACCGATGTGTTAGACCAAGTATAACTAACATAAAAAAAGGTGTGTATAATCTATCTCAACCTCTTTATATTTTTTATAATGAAGATGAGTTTTCTAAAGGAGTCACCAAAGATTTTATTAGCTTTTATGAAGCTAACAAAAATCGTGTTGCAGAAAATGTTGGTTATATCAGTGCTGATTAAGAATATGAATCCACAACGTCGCCTAGTATCTTTGTATGAATTTGATTGCTGATGCTTTGGTTATGTGAAATTGCATTTTTAACCTGCTGTGATGATATTGCATGATACTCACTTGGTAAATATGCAACGATTATATTATCAGATAAATTATCAAATTGTTCGTGTCTAGCAACCACATAAATCATATCATAAGATAATTTACTTTCTTGGATATTATTTTCAAGCCAAGTAGCATATGCATCATCACCACAAACTACTGCCAATTTATCTCCTGCTATTTTTTTAATATCTACATAAGTATATTTTATGTCGGTACATTGTTTATAGAATTTCACTTTATTTATAATACTTTCATCTAAGCAATCTAGAATCCACTGCTCTCGTATAGCAGTTGAGATAGGACTCTGTTTCTTTGGATCATCAATTATAACCAAATGGACACTAGTGAACTTTTCGCAGATATCATGAATTATTTTCAAATGCGCCTTAGTTGGAGGATCAAATCTTCCCCAAAAAACACCATGCATAATCAATCCTTAAGCTATTAAATTAACAATCAATTAATTTTTTTAAATTTTTTCTTAATAATTAAAATGTTAAAGGCATGTAATGAATATTTCACCATTACAATAAGAAATAAAAAAGGCACAACGCGAATGCTTTGTGCCTTTCAAATAATAGATATTTTAAATTTAAGATTCAGCTTCTAGAATCAGATCGTTAAATCTTTTCACAAAAGCTGCAGGCTCATTAATTTGCCCGCCTTCAGCTAATACAGCTTGGTCAAATAAAATCCAACTCAAATCTGCAAACTTATCTTCTCGTATTTCATTACTAAGTTTCTGTACTAATGGATGCTCAGGATTAAGCTCTAATACAGGTTTACTCTCTGGTGCATTTTGTCCTGCGGCTTTCATAATCCTTTCCATGTGTGCAGACATTGCATTTTCCTCTGCAACAACACACGATGGTGAATTAGTTAGCCTGGTTGTCATTCTAGCCTCTTTAATGCCATCACCAAGAACCTTGGTAATTTTATCAAGCATATCTTTGAAATCTTCTTGGGCTTTATCTTTTATAGACTTATCAGATTCATCTTCTAAATCACCAAGATTTAAATCACCTTTTGCAACACTAACAAATTGCTTACCTTCGAATTCACTCAAATGTGCAACTAGCCATTCATCAACTCTATCCGTTAACAATAGAACTTCTATGCCTTTTTTATGCATAATTTCTAGATGTGGACTTGATTTAGCAGCATTAAAGGTATCTGCTGTAACATAATAAATTTTATCCTGGCCTTCTTTCATTCTGCCAACATAGTCTTCTAATGCTACTACTTGCTCTGCATTACCAGTATGAGTTGTAGCAAAACGAAGTAATTTAGAAATCTTTTCTTTATTAGCAAAATCTTCTGCAGGACCTTCTTTAATAACTTGCCCAAATTCAGACCAAAATTTCTTATATTCATCTGGTTTATCAGTTGCAAGTTTTAAAAGAGTATCAAGAACACGTTTAACAAGTGCATTTTTAATACTCTCAATAGTTTTATTACCTTGTAATAACTCTCTAGACACATTCAATGGCAGATCATTTGAGTCAATAACACCACGAACAAATCTTAAATAGTTAGGTAAAAACTGCTCAACTTCATCCATAATAAATACACGCTGAACGTAAAGTTTTAAGCCTTTAGGTTTGCCAGCTGTCCACAAGTCAAAAGGTGCTCTTGTAGGTATGTACAATAAACTAATATATTCAAGCTTACCTTCTACTCTATTGTGTGACCATACTAATGGATCTTCAAAATCATGAGAGATGTGCTTATATAATTCTTTATATTGCTCATCAGTTACTTCTTGTTTAGCTAACGTCCACACAGCAGTTGCTCTATTAACAACTTCCTCTTCTGGAACATCAATAATATCTTCAGATTTATCTTCTTCACCTTCACTCTTATCTTCATCTGTATTAAGAGCTTCTTTTTTCATTACTACAGGAATAGCGATATGATCTGCATATCTTGTAATGATGTTTCTCAGCTTCCAGCTATTTAAAAATTCATCTTCTTCACTCTTAAGATGTAGAACAATTTCAGTACCACGACTACTCTTATCAAATTGCTCTATTTCAAATTCACCCTCACCTTGTGAGACCCAATGCACACCTTCTGTTGAGTTAACACCAGCTTTTCTGGTAAATACTTCGACTTTATCAGCAACAATAAAGGAGGAGTAAAACCCTACCCCAAATTGACCAATTGCATTAGAATCTTTTGCTCTATCACCAGATAATGTAGCCATGAACTCTTTAGTGCCTGATTTTGCGATCGTTCCAAGGTTCTTTATAACTTCGTCACGGCTCATACCAACACCGTTATCTCTAATAGTGACAGTTTTAGCATCTTTATCAAAATCAACCCAAATCTTCAAATCAGAGTCACCCTCATAAAGACCAGAATCACCTAATGCTAAAAATCTCAGCTTATCTGCTGCATCTGATGCATTTGAAATCAGTTCTCTTAAGAAAATTTCTTTATTGCTATATAGGGAGTGTATCATCAGGTGTAGTAATTCTTTTACTTCAGTCTGAAAGCCCATTGTCTCTTTTTGTGAATTATCGCTCATCGTTCCACCTAATAAGTTAACTTGCATAATGCATTGAATATATTCTTAGATAATGGGGGTATTATTCTTTATTTCAAGAGTGATTTAGGATACTTTTGTTCTGTTAGCTAAAGCTCTGTATAAAGTTCTTGGGTCAAGCTGCTCAAGCTCACCACCAACAGGGATCCCATGAGCAATTCTAGTAGTTCTTTTTCCGGCAGAAATAGCCATTTCAGATAAAAAGTGAGCAGTTGTATCACCTTCTACAGTTGAACTAGTTGCCAATATAACTTCATTTATATTGGCATTACTTAGTAATTCTTTATATTCAGGCACACCAATTTCATCTGGTCCGATGCCGTCGATTGGAGATAAACACCCCATCAATATAAAATATCTACCCTTATAACCACCAGCCGACTCTAAAGCAACTACGTCTGCTGGAGACTCAACCACACATAGATATTGCTCATCTCGCATATGATCTAAGCATATCTGGCAATATTTTGACTCTGACAACATCCTACATTTAGAACAATTAGTAACATTATCCATGGCTGAATCTAGCGTCTTAGCTAATAATCGACCATTATCTCTATTTCGCTCCAACAAATAGAAAGCCATCCGTTGTGCAGTCTTTGGACCGACTCCAGGTAAACACTGCAAAGCCTTCAACAGTTCTCTTATAAGTGGTGTATATTGCATAAATACCTATCGTTAAATTTTATCTAAAACCCCTTCAAGGCCAGAAATAGATTTTAAAGCATCTATCTTGGCACCTTCACGTTTATTAGCTCCATCATTTATAGCTGCAACAATTAGTTCTTGCAAAAATTTTCTGCCATTTGCATATGCTTCTTCTTGTATTTCCACATGCAATGCCTCACCTTTGCCATTAAATTCTATGGTGACCATACCGGCGCCAGCATCACCAATAACTCTCATTTTTGCCAGTTCATCTTGAACTTTATTCATAATATCCGGCATCTGCTGAAAACTTTGCATCAATTTATTAACATCAAAACTCATATTTTAACTCCTACTCTATGCTTCATAGTTATACGTTTGTTGCGAAGATGGTGCTTGCTTAACGACTTAATTAGAGCTAACTCAGAGGGGGTCCTACATTTCTGTGGCACCGCACCATCACCTACTACCCGTGAAATATCTCCCATAACTGCCCTGGTATGTACAAGCTCATCTAATCTAGATTTTTTATTAAGATTTAAGCAATACTGTGCATATGTAGTGATTTTTTCATTTAAAGCAACACCCATACCAGATGCAGCACCTAATTCAGCTGTTATTCTTGATCTTTTCTCTACCCTCGCAACAATCATTGGCTTCATCTTTCTAATTTCCAGAATCATCCGTTCTGCTAATATCTGGTTTGCTTGACTTGTTAAGTGAACATTATCACCCAATCTCATCAAAGGATTAAAAGCAAACGGCTCATCTGGAAGTGCCATTACAATAACATTATCAGTGAATGCTCTTTTAAGAGGAGCAAATACTTTTTTTTCTAAGCCTTCATTCACTAAAGCATGTAATGTGAAAAAACCAGCATCTGGGCTCCTAAAGCTAAGAACTACTATCACATCAGGATTATGTTCTACGCAGCGTCTTATAGTTTTAGCCCAGTTATCACATATTCTTTCTAAGACCGCATTAGCATGGTCTTCATTACTTTTAGAACTTACAGACGCATTTAAACTTTCTAATAGTACATCATTCCCGCCTTGAGCTAATATAACCACTTGAGGATCATGAAGAAGCATCTCTCGTGCAATTCTATTTTTTCCATCTTCTGTTGTTGCTCCAACAATAGATACATTAATAAAATCAATACCTTCCAGTCCATGGTGTGCGCTCATTGCTGCAGCTCTTCTAGGTTTTTGATATGTAATCTCACCACCTAAGGCAGTCACTTCATCACCCAACCCAAATCCAGCTGAAACGCTATCACCAATAACTAACAACTTAAATGCTGTAGTCTCACAACCAGAGACTACGGCAAATTCACCGACCATTCCATACTGCTCTTTGGTTATTTTCCGTTGAAATCTCAAATGATAATTTTTCACAGTCTCTAACAAAGAGAGCAATTTATCAGTTATAACTTCATTGTTTATACCCACGACTCGGTCAATAATATTTCTTGTTGTTATACTGTCGAGTCTATAATCATCTAATTCACAAGCTAAACGAACATAAATATCTCGTAGCATAGTGATTTTATCTATACTTCCGATAACAATCAGATCAACATTGTTATCTAAATTTTTAACTATCATGCTAGACAAAATAGCACCTATTGGTGTTTCGATTACATCTGCTGCACTTGGACCTAAACCTTGCTTCGTTAGTTCTTTGAATAATTTTCTTATCTCTTCATGGTGTTCAGGATTGCTATTTATAGTACCCCATACTTTTATCATAGTATTCTGTAAATGTGCACGGGTTCTTATTTCATGTCCCTCTGTCCTATATGGTATAGAGCCACCAAAAATTATTCTTTCAAATAACTCTTGCATCATCACTCTGTTCCCAACGAATGAATCTGGAGCTAAATCTCCAACAGTACGACTTGTATACTCTAAACTTCTTAATGATACTGCATCTTCTTGTGACATCATTAGAACCTGGAGTGCTTTTATTTTTGTTTCCTGGGCAATAAGAGCTGCCCCTATGCCACGGTATAATGCACTGTCGTTCAATCTAGATGCTATGCTTGTTATTTCTCTTGTTCCAATCACCCTTGGTTTAGTTTCAGCTAAGTATATTTCAATACTAAGATAAGTTTGATAAAGAGTACTGAATGATTTTGACATATTTGGCAGCATATCAAAGAAAAATTTAGCTAAACCAACAATGCTCCATGTTATTTTACTTACCTTAGATAAGCTATCGATCTCATATCTAGCACGTTTTGGAACAATTTTACTTTCCTCCATAGCTGCATTGAAATACTTATCGTCAACCTCTACTGATAAATCTGTAACACCAGCTAAAACACGACTTCTTTCACCTACGAATTCAGATATAAATGTACTGATTTTTGCAGACCTCATAGAACTGTCTAGATCTATAGGAGTATCGGCAAATAATTCATACATTCTTGAATTATGTCTAAAATTTAAGATGTTGCACACGACACCACCACCAGAATCCCACCATCTAAACTCATTTATGGTTAACCATTTATGCATTATTTTCACCTCAATTAATAATTATTATTTATTTATTATTTATTATATTTTGTTTATCTTCCACGATGAATTTGTCTAAAGTACCGCCTCTAGAGAGAATTTGTTTTAAATTTTTCTCCTTGGTTAACCCTTGTTTTATTACCTCACTATGTTGCTCATTTTCTTCTGCAACCTTAGCTGCTGGTGTATTTTCTAAAATCTTTTCTCCAGCTATACTTATCACAAGGTTAACGTTTTGCCGACACAAATATTTTTGTAATGCTTCTTTTAGTTTACCATGTTGCCGGTTATTCAATAACGGTGACTGTTGCTTATTTAAAGATAATTTTATATCTGGCAAATTCCACTCTTGGACCACGCAATTTTGTGCTAGTATTTTTGCAAGGCCTGAAATTTCTATGCTTTTAATAATTTGCATCCAGTTGACGCCTTCATCAGCATCATTAAGCTTAATAGTATCTACACTAGCTTGAACTATACTATCGCTATTTTCATTAACTTCTTCTTTTTTACTACTAATTTCTTTAGCTACATATTTTGCTGCAGGTGAATTATTAACAACTGTTTCTCTGGATACAACAGCTCTGTTATCTGCAACAGCTCTACTATCTTCAACAGCTCTGCTATCTGCAACAGCTCTACTATCTGCAACAGCTCTACTATCTGCAACAGCTCTACTATCTGCAACAGCTCTACTATCTGCAACAGCTCTACTATCTGCAACAGCTCTA
>JABJGS010000077.1 GCA_018703155.1 Francisellaceae bacterium
AAGCTACATACCATCTAACAGCCATTAAAATTATAGATTTCATAAATTGCTTGCCTTTAAAACTTATCATATTATATCCTTCTTATATGAATAGTTAGTTAAGCATTATAACATTTTATGCATAGATGCGACAAAACCAGATGCGAATGCATTTATAGTAGATAGCTTGCTTAACGCAGAAACTGTTAAATACTTTGGCACAGAAAAATATGAATCCAGCCAGACCAGAAAACTATTAACACAAAAACAAGAAGCGGATATTTTGAGCCTCATGAGCGATGCTAAGGTTCACTTGATCCAAAATACTATAATAGGCATTGCAGTAATAACTCTTACAGTTATGTCTGGTCTTGCTGTGTTTAATCATGAGCTGCATGTCAGTGATTTTGTTATGATTAACAGCTTTATATTAATGTTTATGTCGCCACTCAGTTCATTGGGATATAGATATAGGGAAGCCAAATTACAGCTAGCTCATTTAGAGAGTGCTTTTGAATTATTAAATGAACCCATTGAGATACTAGATTCTACTGCAGCTGTTCCCCTAAGGTTTAAAGCAGGTCATATAGAATTTGACAATGTAACTTTTGGATACAAACCAGAACGTATCATTTTAAAAAATGTTAGCTTTTCTGCAAAACCTGGTACCACAACTGCTATTGTTGGTGCTAGCGGCTCAGGCAAATCAACTATATCAAAGTTATTGTTCAGGTTATATGACGTAAACAGTGGCGCCATTAAAATTGACGATCAAAATATCAAACATATTACGCGCTCATCTGTTTGTGAAGCAATAGGCATTGTTCCTCAAGATACAGTCATGTTTAATGACACCATTGAAAATAACATTATCTATTCCCTGGAAAATAATCAAATTGATTTCGACTCTATACTTGAATCTGTAGCCCTAAAAGAGTTCGTAGTAAAATTACCAGATGGGCTACAGACTGCAATTGGTGAAAGAGGCTTAAAATTATCAGGTGGCGAAAGGCAACGCTTATCTATTGCTAGATTACTAAGCAGGAAGCCTAAAATCATGGTTTTTGACGAGGCAACATCAGCGTTAGATTTAGAAACTGAAAGAAAAATTCAAAAATGTCTACTTGAGGTTTCAAAAGGAGTAACAACAATTATTATTGCACATAGATTATCAACGATAAAACATGCAGACAATATTATTGTCTTAGATAACGGGAAAATTGCTGAGCAAGGAACCCACCAGCAGCTGTTAAAAAGGAATGGTGTTTATGCTAGATTGCTTGCCATGCAAGGCACGCAATGATACCTTCATGCTATCTTATTTTCTGCATTCATAAACAATACTCTCATCATTTTCATCCGGAACAGCGTTACGCTCAAAGGTTTTACGAAGATTAACTTCTGAAAACCCTATATTTTCTAATTTTTCTTTCAAATCATTTGGTTCATACATTCTTACTTTAAAATCCTCAATTTCAGTTTTTATAATGCTACCCGCTGTTACCAGTTCATATCTGCAAATAGAAGTGCTAACATTATCTTCTGGAGGAAGATCAAAGTAAGTAGCAAGTATCATATTCTCAGCATCACATTTGTACATAGAAGAACGCGGCACACCAAATTTATCTGGCATCGCCTTTAATGTTTCAGCTTCAAAGACTAACTTTCCGCCGTCATTTAGAATTGAGTAAAAAGTATTTAATGTTTCACATGCAGACGGATTGTCGAGAATCAATCCAAATGATCCGCTAGGAATAAAAATTAAATTATATTTTTTGTCTTGGCTTATTTTTTCAGCATAGTCCTGCCAAACATTTGGTTCTAATCCTAATTTTTTGGCTTTGTCATTCAATGCGTCGAGCATGTGCTGGCTGGCATCAAAACCATCTACTTGAAATCCGTCCTGCAGTAGAGGCAACAAGAATCTACCTGTACCACACATTGGCTCTAATATTTTTCCATTTGCTTGCTCCACATAAGATTTATAAACTTTATAATCATCCTCTGGCACTGTAGGCTTACTCAAGTCATAAACTTGGGTGCAGAGATTTAAATATGTATCCAACTTTTTCATTAGGGCTCCTCGTTAATTAACTTTACTTACTGGGTTTCTCGATAAATCAATCCAAATGGGTTCTTGGGAATAATTTTTATTTAAAATATCCGGCAAATACTCTGGTAATTCATTGCTCATTTGTGACCCCTTACAAATCTCATCGATACGGATTTCCCATAGCTGTCAGAAAATCCAAATTTTTTATAAAACCGCATCATTTCTTTGGAACAAACCAGCTCAATATTCTGTACATTCTGTAAAGCTGGATAATGTATAATTTCCTCAATAAGGCAACGACCTAGGCCTAAACCTTGGTATTCGTTATCTACTAAAACATCATATACATAAGAAAATAAAAAATAGTCCGTTAGAACCCTTGAAAACGCTATTAATTTTTTTTTGTGATCTACTAAGCCAAATATAATAGAACTGTTTTTTACAATTTTTTTGCAATCATCAACAGTACGCTTTGAAGACCACCAGCCTTGTTTATATAGTTTTTGTAAATCTACTAATTGCTGGTCATTCAGATCATGAATAAGGTTTTTAACAAAATCATTGTCATCCAATACATAATCTGCTTGCTCCCTATATTTTTCATCTAAAAATAAAGGCTGAGCGCTCGATTCAGTATGAGTATCAAACGTAAAAATAATTCTTTTTGGCTGATCCTTGTTGTGGTCAATTATCTTAGTCTCTTTTTTGAAAGTATTATTTGTGTAATTTGCAATAGTATGTTCCCAAAACTTAAGTGCTAATTTGTTTTCAGGAATAACTGAAACTTCCCAAAGACCTGGGTAGTTTTTCCATATTTGATTGGCGACTTGTTTACCAATACCTTTACCTTGAAATTTTCCTAGTATAAAAAACTCACCCATATTCCAGTCATTTTTTTCTTCTGTCGTGACCTTATTCAGCAAAACGAAGCCGGCGACTTCACTGTAGACTTTAACTAAATATGCTTGTCGTGAATCTTCTTCAAAATAACTTTTAAAATCAAAACTTTCAAAAAGCCCATCTGGTGGCAAACACCATTCTTCTGATATGTATCCACATTCTTTAGACATGTCATATACATAAAATCTAGCCATATTTTGAATTAAAGGATAATCATCGATAGAAGCTGTTACCAAATTGACTATTGGTGGAAATTGTTTTATTAATAAATGATGTGGTTTCCCTGAACCGCTACAATCTCCGCTCATAACAAAATCAGCAATATGCTTAAAACCAGCTTTCTCGTATACTCGTTTAGCTCTGGGGTTATCACTTGCTGGATCGATCAAAAATGTATCTGCTTTTTCATCAAACTCATATCTGAAGAACTCAACAAATTCAACTAAAGTTTTAGCACCATACCCTTTGCCAAGATATTCTGTACTGCCAATCATATAATCTAAGCCGTAAGTATGGCCGGTTTTAGATAAATGAGATAGTCTGAGTTCACCAATATCATCTTTTATAGTTGCTTGGATTGTCATAAGCATCGCGTATGGTTTGCCAGAAGCAAGTGAAATCCAGTAAATGTATTTACCATCACAGTAATTTGATGGCTCTTTTCTACCGCTCATAAAGTTTAAGATGTCATCTTTATGGCCTTGTGTATTATCCCAGAATTCCTGTACATGAGGTTCCGCTAACCACGAAAAAATAATTTCTTTATGGGCTATGTCCACTTTTTTAAAAGTGATTTTGTTTGTCATACTTGCTCCAAATATAATTTCATGCCTTCATGCGTTGCTTTGAACAAAAAGCATGCGCAATCTCGTTACTTTAGTGGCGAGTCAAGCATGCTCCAAGCTTGCTTGGGATTTAAGCATTCTTTTAGATTGTTCTATTTGTTTAAATGATGGCGGCTTCCTTTGATCTAGAACGTATTGCT
>JABJGS010000078.1 GCA_018703155.1 Francisellaceae bacterium
AAGCTACATACCATCTAACAGCCATTAAAATTATAGATTTCATAAATTGCTTGCCTTTAAAACTGATCATATTATATCCTTGTTATATGAATAGTTAGTTGAGCATTATAACATTTTATGCGTAGATGCGACAAAACCAGTTAGAGAGTATAATAAAAAAATTATTGTTATTATGCATAGATATACTCTGAATGTAGACGTGTCAAGAACCTTTTCTAAATTGATTGTTATAAGTTATTAATAATTAGGATGGATACCATACAACAATTCAGATATATAGATTATTGTTAATGACTGTATTATGTTGCATAAATTTCATCATGAACATTAATGTTGTTAACTCAAAGTCAGCATCATTAACTCAAATTGGTCATTGTTAATGAAAATGTCAACATTGTTAATATGGCAATTAATATTCTGAGTGCAAGAATTAATATTATTAAATTTTCAAGTTGTTCTTGGTTGTTTTTAATGCATAAAACATAGTTGCCATCTACTTCAACTATTTATTGAGATATCTTTGATAATCAATATCATCAATAGTTATTATACATTTGGTGATATTTATAGGAGTCAATAGTCTTGATGTTGTAGGTGTTTCATTGTGGCTTTGTCTTTTACTTTAACAAACCCTAAGGAAAAATCATGATTACATGGAAGGCATTTACTAAATGTATTACCTTTTATGCATCTTTAGGTCTAGCACCACGTATTGTTTTTTCATCAACAGCTATTATTTCATTATTTGTTCTTTTAAAAATTTCATATATCTATGAAATTAATAACTCTTCTAGTTGTGTGCTATCAATTAAAGAAAATACTCTGCCAAAGGTATCATGTGAGGCAATACCATTAGCAAGTGTAATAAATTTATTTAAAAAATCTATCTTTCAATTACAAAATTGCTCAACTTTAACCCAGGTATCACAGCCATATAAATTAGCGATGAAACCTAAAATAAAAATATCTTCAAAGGTATGTTTACTGTTGTGATTAGTTATTCTTGGATCTTTAAGGTCTGAATAATTAAATCTGTTGCCAATACGTGCATACCCCCGTTAAAAAAACTTATTTTTCATTATCTCATCATTATTAGTTGGTACTTATGATCCATTGATTAGTAACCCCTTGATTTATCTCTTGTTATTTCCAGATATTTCTAATATTTAGATTGCAAAATCCACTAAAACCAGTTCTATTACCTTGAACTAAATATGTTTCCTGTTTGTCTAATTGAAATAAGTTTTAATGAAGGTAAAGGTAATGCCGGGAACACCAAGTGCAGATGCAGAAGAAGAAGAAGCTAATGTCCCAAGTGCTATCTCAAGTGCTATCTCAAGTGCTGAAATAGTAGCGAGTATTGTTGATACCCCAATAGTTGGTACTGTCACTATACCTCCAGTTTTAAATTTAAGCTCAGGTCCTTACGGCGTTGAGGTTTCTACATGGGGTACTCATACAGATGCAGGTAATGGCATGGTACATTATTTAGGAACTGACTTTTTTGGAGGTAATGTTGGGCATGCATCGATTACGATGAAGGTTCCAGCAACTCCAGAATATAAAGCTTTATTGGAAAAATATTGTGATGGAGATGATATAGAAAGGCCCGAAATACCATATAGATTAGTAACTAACGAGGTGAAGCTGGCTCAACGTAATGAGGATGATTCATTTAGTGCATCAAAAACAAATGCTTATACTGAGAGTTATTATGAAGTTTATTGGAGTTGGTGGCCAGGAGCAGATATGGATGAAAAAGAATCTTTTTCTTTGGTAGATAGTGTAACTATCGATAGAGTCTCGGAGCGTGATGGGGTGCACTTTCCTGTTAGCGCAGAAATTGCTGAACATTTTAATTTAGAGCACAGAGTTCAGAGGGGGACAATGGGGGGCAGAGTGGTAACACTCGCTCCTCAAGCGATAATACATCAGAGAAATTTATCTGATGAAGAGATGTATAAATTTCAAGTAGAAAGCAGTAAAGGTCTGCTTAATGCACAACAAGCATCTCTCGATGTTCTATTTGCTAAATTAGATGGGCATGGATATTTGTCTACTACAGAAAAAAAGAAGTGTATTGAGGTTAAAGAGTTGTTAAATTCTCTAGGCATACCTCCATATGATTTAACAAAAAAAAATGATGAAGGTGTGACTTTCATCGATATTATTAAAGATAAACTAGTTGCCATTTTTCCTGACTGGGAAGATAACGTTAAAAATATAGATCTGGTTACTAAGGAAGAAATAGATTTACTATTAAAAGGTATTGATCCTAGTCCAAATTTACGAAAGGCAAAAGTTGGAGAAACAGAGAAAATATTACTTAACAGGTTCGTAAATAGTAGTGATTTCAACTGGCGTGATTATGTGAAAAACCCAGATCAGATAACAGAAGAAGAATGTTTTCTATTAAAAAGTAAAGCTACCAATGTTAGACGTAAAATCAATGACAAACTAACTAGGAAAACTCAAGTGTTGGATGAGATAGAGCAAGCACAAATTGAAAAAAAGCAAAAAATGCGAGAATTGGCTTCTAAATATTTAAATCTTCAGGAACAAATTAATAGTCTTACTCTATTACAAGAGAACATTCTAACAGAAGAAGATATAGAACTTCTCGATGGGCAGATATCAGACCTATTGGGGAGTAAATGGCCAGACAAACCAATGGTGGAAATTAAAAGTAAAATAGGAGAAAAGATTGAAAGTTTAGATATGCAAGTGAAAGGGTTGGAAGAACAAGTATCTGCTTATGATTATAAAAAAACACAAATAGATTATTTTCAAGCTAGGCAGAAGACAAAAAGTAATATCATAGTAAAAATACAAAAAGCTAAAGGGGTTAGTATTGATACTGATGATGAGGAAAAAGAAGAGAAAGTAATACAGATACCTATTGAACTTGCAGGGAGTTGGCAGTTAGAAAGTATTGTCCAAAAAAGCATGTATTTAGAAGAGGAAATGACAAGCTTATATGAACGAAGTGAGTCACTTTCTTCCTTACAAAAAATCATAGAAAAACATAATGCATATAGTATTACTGAAAAAAATAAATTTCATCGTGCTCTTGATATTTTATCTAAATTTGCTGATAAAGAGCCTCCAGTAACAATGAAATATTATCAGGATGATGGTAGAGAATTCTGTGATATTTTAGATGAATTTAATAAAAGCTGGGTTAATGAAGTTATTAGTGCTGATAGAAAGGAAATTACTCCAGAAAAGTTTGACATATTAAAAGGAAAATTATTACATGTTATTGAAGCAGAGCCATCAGATGATGATTTAAAAATTTCACCAGCTGAAAAATCGTATTTAGACAGATTGTTCCCTAGTGATGCCGGTGGTTGGCGTGAAGGACTAAGTGATCATATTAATCTTACACCAGAAGATATTGGCATCTTAAGAAGTAAAGTTAATGTTGGAGTAAAAGAAAATGATGAAAATATAATAAGCAACATGGAAAGTAAAAAACAGCTAAAACGACAAATATATAAAATGAAAAATAAGGTTGTTGATTCTGCAAGACAAGTTATTCACAAAGAAAGTGTGTTATGTGAGGAGTTAAATAAAATTAAGGGTGTTGTATCTTCCTTAAATACAGATGGAGATATTTCACTATCAAAGTCTCAAATTAAAATTATTCAACCTATACTTCCACAAACCACAAGTAGTAGATTGGCTCCTGGAAAAAAAATCATAGGTAGGGAACTAGATATAATTAAAGAAAAAATAGGAGAGAGAATCGATGCTATAAAAGATAAATTAGAGCATATTCAAGATGATATTACCCCACATGTGTATCATAAAGTTAAATATGCTGATGCCAGTGATACTAAAAAACTGGATAAAGCTATCTTCATGCTTGAAGATATTCTAAATGCAAGTTCAGGAAAGTTAGAAAAAAAAATCAAGGGTCGAGGTGATAGAAGAGTTGAATATAAAATTTTGCCTCTTAAGACTTTACAACCTAAAGGAGATAATAAGAAAAGAGGTCGGGGCAGCACTCAAATGGTTGAGAGAAGAAATCCTGACTATACAGCATTATCTGACACACTAAGACATATTTTGCCAGATTGGAATGAGTATGTCAACACAAATAGGCGGGGTGATATACAAGAAATAACAGCAGAGCAGCTTGGTAAAATTTTAGCTAAGGTAGATTCTAAACGTGCAGCAATTACTGCAGATCTCGACGCACTAAAAAGGAATTATAATAGTGCCCTATCTGAACTTGAAGAAAGTATAGATAGGGATATTGTAACGTTAAAAGTGCAAGAACATGACCTGAATGCAGAGTTACGCGCAATGGATAAACCTAAAGAAGTAGTAGATAGTGAGTATATTTCTGCTGGGATCTTACCAAGTAATGTGGTTGCCTTGCCATTTGCAACGGAAGATAAAGAAGGTATGGATATAGAATCGATGTTAAGAGAAATGCGTGTTCTTGTTAGTGATGGTGAATTTAATTTAGCAGTAAATAATTGTTCAGTAACTACAGGATCTATATTAGAAGCTGGTGCCCCAGAGCGTTTGAAGATTTTTATGAGACAAAGAGCACTTGGTGCTATAAGTAATCCTCAAATAGTTCACAGTGGGGCTAGAGAACTTCAGTCTCATATAGTAAATAAAGATTCAGTTTCATTTGTTGAGAGAATGTCAAACTCGAAGAATAATCCATTCAAAGTATTTGATGACTATGTTGGTAAGCAACTACATAATCTTATGGATAAAAAACAAGATCCAGAAACAAGGAGAAAATCTGCTGGAATTTTAGTAGCGTTAGCATTACCTATTGCTTTAGGAGTTATTGTGCGTGCAATTATTAATCCTGATTATAATATAAAGAGAGCTGCCAGTTGGATTAAGTTTGTTAATTCAAAAGAAGGAAAAGGACCTAGGTGGAGAGCACTTCAAGTTCTTAGCTATATTGCCGTGGGGATAGTTACAACAATTGCTGCTTTACCCTGGGTAATTCAGAAAACAATAATTAATCCACTAGTTTATTTTTTCAATGTGAAGAGAAAACCATCAGTTAGTAAAGATCTTGATAGGCCTGATAAACAAAGTGAAGATGTTGATAGAGTTGAATCTGATAACAACAATACACTTAAATCAAGGATGAAAGTAATCAAAGGCATGTTTCCAGACAAGGCAATATTGGAAATGCAAAATCTCTATGATAGTAGCTATGATGTTGTACCATGTTTTTCTGCAATACAGCAAAAAGTAGTTGATAAATATTTAGAGAAACAAAGTTCAGATGAAAGAAAAGAGGTTGAACAATTATTTAACAACATAGTAAGGCGAGCTAATTTGCTCAGTCAAGGAAAATTAGAGAAGCCAAAAGAAATAATAAATCCTAAAGGTAAATCAAGCTCTGCTCCAGCAGTTGAATCTAAATCAAAGAGAACGACTACTTTTTCAAATAGTGTAGGGAGTGATCAAAATGAAATGATACTCACTGATGAAAACCACACTAACTCTGCTCCAGCAGCAGTAGATCAGTCTAGAATTAGAGTAAGGTCTGGCTCTGCTCCAGCAGCCAAGCGACCTCAAATAACAAGATCTACAGGATCTGGCTCAGCACCTGCTGTAGTAGATTTGACTGATATACCTGAAATAACATCTACACTTGATGTGCCTAGAACTGTAACTATTGAACTAGCAGAAGATCGTGATATTACAGGTAGTATAATAAATGAATTTCCAAAGAGAAATGATTGTGACATTGCTGATAAAATAGACTCAGCAGTAGCAATTATTGTAGAGAAGTATCCAGATAAAGAGTTTAATTTCAAATGTTTAAAAGGTACTAATTTTGATATTAAAAGTCCTGATCATGTTGAGTTTATTACTAATGTTTGTGAAAAACTAAAAGATCATGATTATACGATTAAGGCTGGCAGGCCTTTTGCTAAGGCTCTAAAAGAACAATTAGAAAATAATGAAGAAAAAGAAGTATACGAAAAACTTAAATCTATATTAGTTCTTCCTGCACCCAAACATTCAGGTAGATATCCAGGCAGATAATGACGAATATACCGCAATCAATGGAGATGTTTGATTTTTTATCTCAATTAAGTAAACATTAAAATGTTTTAGGAGCAATACATTTAGTTTTAGAGCAAGCAGGTTACCATTGTATCTCTAACGTTGCAGAGGTTGCAAAAAGGCTCAAGATTAAATTATTCTTTTTCCGTATTTCGTAAGCTTCCAGCAAGCATGTGTAGATAATGCTTGCTGGAAGCTTACATTCAATAGATCTATCTGCATTTGATGCTTTTGATATATAACCCACGCACTCACTCGATGGACTAAATACAATAGACACATCATTTACATCTTGTAATATTTGTGAAAATACTCATCAAGTTAAGGTCCGAATCGAATCTGGTCGCACCACTACACCAATATTATTCCAACGAGCTCTATTTCAGCAGATCCAGTCGATTCCATGCCGAGGAACGTTTTGATGAATATTTAAAGAATATAATGCAAGCCCCTGGTATATAATATTATTTTGGCTTTCTGTCACTTGGCTCTACAAATTCTGGTAATTTGTTATTAAATGACGATATATACTTAAACCTTGGTATTGTTTTACCATTAATTACTACGTTCTCATTAAACATATCTATAGGTCTTACCCATAAACGGCTCTGTCGCAAAGATCAAAATAACCTAAAT
>JABJGS010000075.1 GCA_018703155.1 Francisellaceae bacterium
ACAGCACTAGTTGCTAAAATGGCGAAAAAACATGTCTCGGTAGCATTGTCTGGGGATGGTGCTGATGAACTATTTGCTGGTTACAATCGTCATTTATTATTACCATCTTTAGCTAAGTCGTCGCCAGAAAGACAGCTAGTAAAAAATATTGTTAGCAATGCATTACTCGCAATGCCTACAACATTTTTTGATACAGCTTACAAACCGTTGCACTACATAAATTCAAGCAGATTCAATCATCAAGGGGTTGGTGATAAAGCACACAAAATGGCACATTTATTAAAATGTACAGATATGCAATCTATGTACGAATATACAATATCACATTGGCAGCAACCTCCAATACATTCTATAAATGATAAACTACAACAACCTATTCAAACTCAAATGACAGGTGATCATTTAGACTTTATGCTATCTAATGACACTCTAGGTTATCTCCCAGGAGATATTTTAACAAAAGTAGATAGAGCCTCTATGTATTTTGCATTAGAAACCAGAGTGCCTTTTTTAGATCATCGTTTAATTGATTTTGCTTGGCGACTGCCACACTCATTAAAAATTAATAATGGCACCAGCAAATATCTACTGAAAAAGCATCTTGAAGATTACATAGACAAAAAACATATCTATCAACCTAAAAAAGGCTTTGGCATCCCTATAGACAAATGGCTTAATGGAACATTAAAAGAATGGGCTGAAAGTTTACTTTCAAAACAAACCCTTGATCAATACCCCTTCTTAAATGCCCAGGCCCTGCAAAATATGTGGACAAAATATAAGAAAAAACATGGTAATACACAGTATCTTATTTGGGATGCTTTAATGCTTATTTCCTGGCTCAACTCCAATCGTTAGCAAGATAACACAGTTGCCTATGTTTTAGTTTTCTGCCAAAATAACATGCAAAGTTAAAGGACTTACAACATATGAGAAGAGCCATTGTCTTCATACACGATATCCTAATTTCGCCAATTGCTTGGCTATTAGCTTACTGGCTTCGCTTTAACTTTGAAACTATCCCCTCATGGGCACACGACCAAGCAATCTCATTACTTGGGTACGTCCTTATAGCCCAAATTATAACAGTTACAGCAAATCACACATACAGGACCATATGGCGCTTCACCTCATTAAATGAACTTATAAGAATCGCTAAGGCATCTGTTTGGTCTGTATCTATTTTACTTGCTATTCTCTTCCTGACGCGCAACCTTAACCCAATTCCACGCTCCATTATTCCTTGCTATGCCATCCTGATCATGTGCGGACTTTCCTTTACCAGGGTTGTACGTAGGTATTGGCAAGATAGAATTATAAATGCCAAAGCAATTACTACTAAAAACAAAGAACCAGCCCTCATTGTTGGAGCTGGGAATGCTGGAGAAGCCCTTGCCAGAGATTTACAAAAAGACCTAAACAGTAAATTCTATCCTATCGGTTTTATTGATGACACTCACAGCAAGATCAATAGAGAAATTCACGGTGTCAGAGTGCTTGGCACAGTTAAACAAATACCAAATCTTGTGAGAAAATATCAAGCCAAACAAATAATAGTTGCTATTCCTTCTGCCACAGATGCACAAATGAAAGCCATACTAGATTATTGTAAAATGTCTGGAACATCTGTATCTAAACTGCCCAAACTTATTGACTTAGTATCTGGAAAAGTCACAGCTGATGCCTTAAAAAAAGTATCATTAGAAGAGCTACTTGGCAGAGAAACATTTAATTTAGACTGGGGAAGTATTAAGTCAGAAATACAAAATAAAACAGTTCTTATAACTGGCGCTGGTGGATCAATAGGCTCTGAGGTCTGCAAACAAATTTCTAAACTATCTCCACAAAAAATCATCGCTGTTGACTCTTGTGAATATAACCTTTTTCGCCTAGAGCAAACCTTAGCAGTCAATAATAATGTTAATCTAACGTTGAAATTAATTGATATTAAAGACACTATTGCCATAAAGCACACATTCACACAATACAAGCCAGAAATAGTTTTTCATGCGGCAGCTTATAAACATGTCCCAATGCTACAAGAACAGCTTAGAGAAGCCACTTGTAATAATATTATTGGCACATATAATGTTGCAAAAACATCCCTTGAAAACGATGTTGAAAAATTTGTTCTCGTCTCAACAGATAAAGCCGTAGCACCTAATAACATCATGGGGCAAACCAAAAGAGCTGCTGAAATCTTATGTCAATATTTCAACCAACAGAATACTACTAAATTTATTACGGTTAGATTTGGCAACGTTTTAGGCTCAGCAGGAAGTGTGATCCCAACATTTAAAGAGCAGATTGAAAGAGGTGGGCCGGTTACTGTGACTCACCCAGATACCACAAGATTCTTCATGACCATCCCTGAAGCATCTAAACTTATACTACAAGCCTTTACACTAGGTACTGGCGGTGAAATATTTGTATTGGATATGGGTAGCCCTATTAAAATACAGTCTCTTGCTGAGCAAATGATTGTACTGTCTGGAAAAACTTTAGATGATATCCCTATCGTATTCACAGGATTACGGCCAGGAGAAAAATTAAATGAAGATCTATTTTATCACCACGAGGCACTATTACACACTAAACACCAACAAATACATATAGCAACCAGTAAAACATCTCTTCCACCAAAAGCAATTTTTGAAGATTTGTTAATTAAACTAGAAACCGCATGTAACAATTATGACATTCCAGAGATAAAGAAACATCTTGATTTTATCTTAATTGAGCATCACGACACACAGGACAGAAACAACTGTATTTCAGCACTTTAACTACAGATATTTACAATAGAGCAGCCAAGACATCCATTCTGTTTTTATAGGTATGCCGTTCAACTATATAGTCATACGTATCGTCAACCATATTTTTAACAAATGATGTATTATTACAGCAATCAAAAACTTCATCCCAATTAGATAAATCTTTATTGATTGGGATATAATGCTTATATGGCAGTAAAATCCCATTATAACTGCCTTCTAAAAGCACTTGAGCAGTCTTGGTACCAATGGCATCAAAGTGTCTTGAAGATATACACTTACCAGAAAATGGACTTACGGGACGATTAACAAAAAATTTATTATAAACGCTAAGTTCTAAAGCCTCATCATCAATGCCCAGATCATCATCAAAAGAAACATTAAAAATTTTCAATATTTTGCGAATATTTTTTTTCAATGTAAAGGGCATAATATTTGCCAAATGTCTCAAAATAGTGATATTTGATGATATCATTACTTTTTTTGTACTACCATGAACAAAAGAGTAGATGTCTTTCACTAAGTCATCATTAGGTGAGATATAGTCAGTACCAGCAGGTGTTGATATAGTGAATTTAGAATTTTGTAGAAACATCGTCCAATCTTCTTTGGTTAATCTATTAGTAAATGACACATCAACATTGTAACCTTTACTTTTTGCTTTGCTACAAGCTACAGATACCACTCTATTTCTATCGTTATCCCCTAAATATATCGGATAACGAAAGGTCCGCACACCAAAATCTAGACCTCGATCAATAAATTTCTTGTCACCAGGTGTGTATAAACTAGGGTTTACTGCATGCGGCATTGCAATTACTTTTGCTGTGCCAACACTTGCATATAACCACTCACTCGTTTTAAGTGGCAACTGTGTGGCGATTAAATCTGCCTCTATTTTTTTTAAAACTGCAATTTTATCTGATAATGGATTGTTTGGCATATTATATTCATTACCAACAAAAGAAATTAACTTACCTTTTCTTTGTAACAAATACGGTATTATTCCTTCTAAATAAAGCAGTGTATCCGCACAACAAGCATGTAAAAGTACAATTAAATCAAAATTTATAATATTGTCTTTAATATAAGCAATATCGATACGCTTATTAATACTTTTAATTGTTATTGGCTGGAAATAACTGCTTTCAACAAAAGCCATTTCCCAGTCATTATAATATGAGGCTCTAGAGGTTGTGTTTAGATTAAGAACTAGTGTACGCATTAGCCTTCACCATACTACTAACATCATTTTCTATGCCTGGTGCAATAGAAAAATGCTGGCAAATTATTTGTGCTATTTCATAAGCTGACTGCCCCTGCCCATATGTAGCAATCTCACTCTGCTTAGAAACAAAGTCTTGTGTATGCCAAAGTCGATTCCATCCAGCACTAATAGTTTCTAACCACTCAGTTTCATCTCTAAGGGTAATACATGGCACACGGTTAAAATACGCTTCTTTTTGCATGCCACCTGAATCTGTTAGCAAAAAAGTAGCATGCTTCAATAGATTCTGCATCCCAATGTAACCTAAGGGCTCTATAAACATACAATTTTCAATCGAAACATCATGCTCATCGAATTTATTTTTTGTTCTAGGGTGTACCGGGAAAATAACTGGTAAATCATGCTTTTGTGCGAAAGATTCTATGTATTTAATCAATTCTAAAAGCTTTGTCTTATCATCAACATTAGCAGGTCGATGCATCGTCAGAAGGATATACTCTTTAAAACCAAACTTTTTTTCTATACAACTATTGCTGGCATCCAAAAATTTCTGAACCATTCTATTGGTATCGTACATTAGGTCACCAACAATATGAATGTTTTTTGTAATACCTTCATTATTAAGATTTTCTACTGATAAATTAGTTGGGCAAAACAAAAGATCACTTACATGATCCGTTAGTACCCGATTAATTTCTTCTGGCATAGTACGATTAAAAGATCTAAGTCCAGCCTCCACATGAATAACTGGTACGTCTATTTTAGATGCGGCTAATGCTCCAGCCAAGGTAGAGTTTGTATCCCCATAAACTAAAACTGCATCAGCAGACTCATCTTCTAATATTTTCTCAATTGCCGCTAACATTGTTGCTGTCATCTGTGCATGGCTACCGCCATGTATATCTAGCTGATAATGTGGCTTTGGTATATTTAATTCCTCAAAAAATATATCAGACATATTTTCATCAAAGTGCTGTCCGGTGTGTACAACAATTTCTTGTATGTTTTTATACTTTAGAAGCTCTTGTGTCATAGGAGCCGCCTTTATGAACTGTGGTCTTGCCCCTACTATCGATACACATTTAAACATTATATGTTAACTCTATCCGTAAATTATAAATATTTTGTAAGTTCTGGCATATAGTAAACATGATTTTGCATAATTCTTTTAATATTAACCATGTTTTCCTTAGTCCATGCCACTGTTTTCTCAAGTCCAACTTTTAATGGCACTTGTGCTTGAAAATCTAACTCTTGTCTTGCTTTTTCAGTACTACCATAACGCTTACCTGAACGATCCCACTCACGCGCTGACTTCATGTCTATACCTGCTTTATTAGCAGTTAATTCATTCATAGTCTCAGCAAGAGTTAAAATACTAGTTTCATCTCCTGATGCAAGATTGTATGCTTCTCCAGCCTTTCCTCTTAACGCACAGGATATTAAACCAGCAACAATATCATCAACATAAATGAAATCCCTGGTTGCAACTCCACCCTTTTCAACAGGCAAAGCCTCTCCATGCAATGATTTCCACAAAAATGTTGGCGTTACATTTCTCCAAACTGTAGCAGGTCCCTTACGCCAAAGACCAGCTCCTAAAATTTCTCTTGGCCCATAGACATTCTGAAATCTTGCTTTTACCAATGGGAAATTATGGCGCATAAAATAATAGTTACCATGGAACTCACCAATAATTTTAGATATCTGATACGGGCTATCTAGATATAAGGATACAGGATCTTCTTCAGTTGTCGCCGCAGCATCATCAAATGTTTTTTGTGCTACAGTGCATCCTGCTGATGAATACACAAATTTTTCTAGCTTTTTGACACCTTTAAAGTGTTCAGCCAACTTCAACATAGGCAAAGTATTATTATCATGATCCGCAATAGGATCTAGCATGCTAGATTGATTGCCATGATAAGTGGCTAGATGAAAAACATAGTCATAGTCAACACCGACAGAACTCAATATCCTATCATCTGCAGCAGAGCCGTGAGTAAAATGTAATCTTTCATCAACAGGCACATTCGAAATATCTGCAGACATTAAATTATCTACAACTTCAACATGAGCCACATCATTTTTCAAAAGATTTAAACATAGATTAGAGCCAACAAAACCAGCTCCACCTACAACAAGTACTCTTTTATTTTTCAAACTAGCCATTTAGTCATTCCTTTATATTATACAGTTTTAGCACTTTTCTCTTCTTGCTTTAGATGCGTAAAAGTCTCTGCTATGCCATGTTTTTGATAATATTCTATAGTCGCTTTAACACCTTTTTTCAAAGATACTTCAGGTTTCCAATCGAAATCTTTATTAGTTCTAGATGGATCTAACAATATTGAAAAAACATCATCAGGCATTCTTGCACGAACATCAACATCAACATCAACACCTAGTGTTGCAATAGTCTCGTCAAATAATTCTTTAATTGCATAATCACCACCTGAAGATAGATGATATGCACCCTGACCTTTACCATCAATAGATTTGATAATACAATTAACCATATCATCAATATAAACAAAATCTCTGCGTGTTTCAGTAACAAAACATCCTTTATCTTCGGTGATCCGTTTGAAGAATGTTGGTAATGGACCACTAATATTTCTAGGACCATATGCATTTGCTAGTCTGAAAGTAACATAATCTAGTCCGGATAGTTCAACATAAAACTCAGCTGCCGTTTTTGATATGGCATAGCTAGAACCACCAGGTAAGATAGGATGGTTTAAGGTAACAGGCTGCTCTTGTGGTTTTAGGCCATAGCAAAGAGCTGTTTGAAAATAAATAACTCTTGAAACATTATTATTTTTGCAAGACTTTACAACATTAGCAGTACCAGCAACATTAGTTAAAGAATCTTCTTCCCAGTTTTCAGGATCTTTATAAGATGCAGCTGTATGCACAACTACTTCAGGCTTAAATGAGGATATTAACTCTTCAACTACATGAGCATTGGCAATCGAGTCTTCCACGATGCGTAAATTTTTATGCTCTACAAGATTATCTCTCCTGCCTGTTGAAAAATTATCAATAACTAAAACTTCATCGCCTCGCGCAAGCAAGACATCTGCAATGTGTGAGCCAACGAACCCAGCACCACCGGTAATAAAAACTTTCATAAAACTCACCTATATTTAGTTAGAAAACAAAAAAAGAATAAACTGTAACTATTCTACATTTTTCCACACTAAATTAATACAAGATGTTCTAGTGAGAGATAAAAGTTAACTGAATAAATATTTAAATATCAATACAAATCTAAGCTGAGTAAATAAAATCATACCTTCTATTGAATGATACTATCTGTCTGTAATAACATGAAGGCCGGAAGAGGATTGGAGACAGTAGCATATGCATCTAAATAACAAACCAAACATAGCCGTTATTGGTTTAGGCTACGTTGGCCTGCCTCTGGCTATTGAGTTTGCAAAGCATTTCTCAGTAATTGGTTATGATATCTCACAAGATAGAATCTCCCAGCTCTCTTCAGGAATTGATAGCACAGATGAGGTTAGTAAACATAACCTAGAAAGTTCCACCATCCAATACACAAATTCTCTGGAGGCAATATCTTCCTGCAATATGTATGTAGTATCCGTACCGACCCCTATTGATAAGCAGAAACAACCTGACTTAAGACCATTACTATCTGTGTCTAAAGATATTGCTACCATCCTCTCAAAAGGTGATTTGGTTGTTTATGAATCAACAGTATATCCAGGCACAACAGAGGATGAATGTGTTCCTATTTTAGAGTCACTATCAAATTTAGAATTTAATAAGGATTTTTTTGTTGGTTACAGTCCAGAACGAGCTAATCCTGGAGATAAGAATCATCAACTCAATCACATAATTAAAGTTGTCTCTGGCTCCACTCCTGAGGTAGCCACATATGTTCAAAATATCTATAATAAAGTTGTAGCATCTGGCACACATAAAACATCTAGCATTAAAGTAGCTGAAGCAGCAAAAATTATTGAAAATACTCAAAGAGACATTAATATTGCCTTGATGAATGAATTATCAATTATCTTCAATAAATTAGGTATTGATTCAATGGAGGTAATAGAAGCTGCTGCCACTAAATGGAATTTTAATAAATATTTTCCTGGCTTGGTTGGCGGTCACTGTATTGGTGTTGATCCATACTATCTTACTCACAAAGCCCAAGCTGTTGGTTACCACCCTGAGATTATATTAGCTGGCCGACGGCTAAATGACTCTATGGGAAACTATGTAGCTGAGCGTACGATAAAGTTAATGGCTAACAATAACATCAACGTGGTTAATGCAAAAATTTTAGTACTAGGTTTAACTTTCAAAGAAAATTGTCCAGATTTAAGAAATACCAAGGTAATGGATATAATTACTTCTTTAAAAGAATTTAATACTATTGTCGATGTCTATGATCCTGTTGCGGCTCCAGAAAAGGCTCTGGAATATTATAATGTTGAGCTTATTTCCAATATTCCAAATAATTTCTATGATGCCATTGTTTTTACAGTGCCACATAATGAAATTATGGAGCTTGGCGCTAATAAAATACGTGCGGCATTAAAACCTAATGGCATCCTTTATGACGTGAAATCAGCGTTGCCAGTAACAATGTCTAATGAGAGGCTATAAAGTTTGGAAAACTTAAAACAAAATAAAGTATTAGTTACTGGTGCTGCAGGTTTTATTGGTTCAGCGCTATGTGAAAAATTAATATCTAGCAATATCTCATGCATCGGCATAGATAACTTTAGCGACTCTTACTCCTCACAACTTAAGCGTGACCGCTTAGAAAATATTTTCGCTAATAATAACTCCAACCTTTTTAGCTTCCAAGAACTAGACATCTGTAATAAAGATGGAATTTTATCATTATTTGAAAAAGAAAAGCCTGATTATGTAGTTAATCTTGCAGCCCAAGCCGGGGTGAGAAGATCTATTGAAAATCCATATCCATATATTGAAACTAACATAATGGGTTTTACCAGCATGCTAGAAGCCTGCAGACACTTCCCGGTTAAACATTGTGTTTATGCCTCATCAAGCTCCGTGTATGGTGCAAACACTAAAATGCCATTCAATCCTGAAGAACCAGCTGATCATCCTTTAAGTATTTATGCAGCAACTAAAAGAGCAAATGAGCTTATTGCTCACTCATACAGCTCTTTGTTTAATATTCCAAGCACAGGATTGAGATTTTTCACAGTATATGGCCCCTGGGGACGTCCTGATATGGCCCTATATCTATTTGCTGATGCTATTGTAAATAACCGACCCATTCAACTATTTAATAATGGCCAACATGAAAGAGACTTCACTTACGTTGGCGATATTGTCGCAGGCATCCTGAAAGTATTGTTTGCCCCGGCATCTACAGATGAGAAGTGGGATAGTGATAATCCAGATTGTGATACAAGCAAAGCTCCATGGAAAATATATAACATCGGTAATAGTCGCCCCATAAAGTTACTAGACTATGTTGAAGCCTTAGAGCACCACCTAGATAAAAAAGCAATTAAAGAATATTTACCCTTGCAGCCTGGCGATGTTCCATCCACATGGGCTGATGTCTCAAAACTTACCAAGGAACATAACTACTCACCTAAAACTAGTATTATTGAGGGTGTTGG